>NZ_AOMB01000041.1 GCF_000336675.1 Halococcus hamelinensis 100A6
ATCGTACGGTCGGAGAGCGGGACGGGACTGGTGACGAACCTCAGAGCGAACAACCACGGGCTGATGGGTACCTACAACGCCGGCAACGGCCGGAGCGGTATCTGGGTGGGTATCGGCACCTACGGCACGATCACCTTCCGGGACTGNCTGTCACATCGAGGAGTTCGGCTCGAACGGCTGTTACACCAGTCGAACCTACGGCGTGGTTCAGTACGAGGGCGGGACCTACCGCAACAACGACAACAACCAGATCCGCCTCGGGAGCGAGAACAGCTACATCGACGGGGCCAGTCTGGAGGTGGACGCCGATGCCAGCGAAGCGCCGAATCCCGACGAGGCGCTCAACTACCGCGGGGTACGCATCGAGATGGGGCACAATTACACCCCCGTCGACGTCTCCATCCGCAACTGCGAGATCTCCGTGCGCTCGACGCCCCAGACCGGTGGTGCCATCGTCGCGGAGTCGACGGCGGGCCACTTCGAAGTGCGGAACACACGTATCGGGGTCGACCCGGACGGGGTTCGGGCCGTGCTCGGGAAGGAACCCGACGGCGGCGCGTACGAACCACCGGCCGAACCCCACTCCGCGGTCTTCGAGGACGTGGACATCACGGGCAGTGCCAGCGGCAACGAGGCGATCAGACTGGTCGGCCGCCCGGACTCCCTCGTCGACGGCTGTCGTATCGCACAGGACGGCTCCGACCGCGACGGGGTGGCCCTCGTCGATTCTCCCGGTACGGCCATCAACGAGACGGTTCTCGACGTCACTGGGACGCCGGTCACGCGGGAGAACTCGCCGGGCGTCGACGATTTCACCGTCGAGGACATCTCCTCGGTCGACACGCCCTCGGAGGGGACGGGTTCGGACGACACGGATTCCAGCGACGGCGACGCCGGCGGGTCGGGTTCCGAACCCGGGCTCCGCTGGAGTTCGTCCGGCGAACTGACGATCGAGGCCCCAGGGGACGGCGGGGCGTCGTATCTGCTCACCGTCGGCGATAACCTCGAACCGAGCACCGACAACGGCGCGACGATCGACGACACGGACGACGTTTCGCGGAACACGGCCATGGGACAGGTGGGCGACGGCGGCATCGACTCGTACACGTTCGACGGCGGTATCCTCGCGTTCGAGATGGACGGCGACGCGGCGCTCACGCTCAACGACCAGGAGATAACCGCCGACCAGCTCCCGGACAACACCATCACGATAGCGAGCGACGGCGGTCGGAGCACCTACGACCTCGCGGTGAGCGTCGCGCTCGGCAAGAGCGACGCGATGAACGCGACGGTGGACGACAACGACGACCTCTCGGGGTCCCACGTGACGGGCCAGGTCGACGGCGGCGGCCGGGACAGTTACGGCTTCTCCGGCGAGATCACCGGCTTCGACCTCGACGGGAACGCGACGGTCTACCGAAACGGCGAGGAGGTCGACCCCGACGACCTCCCGACCGAGACGCTCTCGATCACGAGCACCGGCGAGTCGGCGTCGTATCGGTTCACGGTCGGCGGCGACGTCGAGCGGACCACGACGAACGGCGCGACGGTCGACGACAACGACGTCGTCGACGGGAAGACCGTCACCGGCCAGGTCGGTGGCGGCGGTCGGGATAGTTACAGCATCTCGGGTGGGGTCCTCTCGTTCGAGATGGACGGCGACGCGCTGATCTACCTCAACGACCGGGAGATGGAGGCCGGTCAGTTCTCGAACAACACCATCACGATAGCGAGCGACGGCGGCCGGAGTTCGTACCGTCTCGCGGCGAGCGTCGCGCTCGGCAAGAGCGACGCGATGAACGCGACGGTGGACGACAACGACGACCTCTCGGGTGCCCACGCGACGGGCCAGGTCGACGGCGGCGGCCGGGACAGTTACGGCTTCTCCGGCGAGATCACCGCCTTCAGCCAGGACGGCGACGCCTCGGTCTACCTCGACAGCGAGGCGATCGACCCGGACTCGCTGCCCGACAACACCCTCACGGTTTCGAGCCAGGGCGGGCGCTCGACCTACGAGTTCACCGTCGACGGCGACGTCGAGAAGACCACGACGAACGGCGCGACCGTGGACGACAACGACGCCATCTCCGGGGACACCGTTTCGGGGCAGGTCGGCGGCGGCGGCCGGGACAGCTACTCGATCTCGGGGACGGTCTCGGCGTTCGACATCGACGGGGATGCCGCGCTCTACTTCAACGACGAGGAGGTCGCGCCCGGCGACGTCACGAACCGATAGCCGGTCGACGGAATCGGCCACGGGAGGGGGAACGCGAGACGTCGAAGCTCCCATCCACCCTGGTTCGACACCGTGTCTCTATATCCCTCGATAGATTCGGGAGTGTAGGTTCAACTACCGTCGCCCCGATGCGCGAGCAATGTCCGAACGGGTTCTCGCCGATGGGGAGAAGGGCGAGCAGGGGTCCGCCGAGCGCCCCCTGTCGCGGGCGTACGCGAGACTCGCCGTGATGGCAGACCGTCGTGGTTGGGTCCCCGGCCGGCTCCTCGACCGGTACCGGAACAGCAGTCGTCTCTCGCCGATCCGAACCCTCGCGTTCTGGTCGGCGATCGCGCTTCCGGCTATCTATCTCCCGCTGTTCGCCACCGGGCTGTCGAGCGGGGCGAAACGCCACGCGTTCGTCGTCCTCCTCGCGTTGAACTACCTCGCCTTCCTCGCGGGCTACGACCATCGTCCCTGATCCACGGCCAATCTATAACCGTTCGAACCCCGAACCAACCCCACAATGGCTATCGAGAGCCCACGGGAGCGCCGTCACGAGGAGATCGAACGGATCGTCGAGACGAAGGGCGGCGTGAGGCCGACCCGCGACGAGGCCGACAAGTACACCGTCGTGGGGGCGGCCGAGAGGCGGACCTTCGCGGACTGGCTCACGCCCATCGACGCCCACTTCGTCTGTCACCGAAACGATATCCCGGCGGCCGACGCCGACTCGTGGACCGTCTCGCTCACGGGCGATGCCGAAGGGAGCCTCACGATGGCCGACCTCGGGGACTATCCGACGGTGGCGGTCGCCCACACGATGGAGTGTGCCGGCAACGGCCGCGGCCAGCACGACCCCGAGACCGGGAGCGTTCAGTGGGGGTTCGAGGCCGCCGGAACCGCTATCTGGACCGGCGTCCCGGTGCGTTCGGTGCTTCGCGAGTACGGCATCGACGCGCCCGATGGCCGGTGGCTGACCGCCGTCGGCGGCGACCCGTCCGACGCCGAGGACGTCTTCGCGCGGTCGATCCCGCTCTCGAAGGCGCTCGACGACTGCGTTCTCGCCACCGAGATGAACGGCCAGCCTCTCCCGCGCGAGCACGGCTTCCCGGTTCGACTGGTCGTCCCGGGCTGGTACGGCGTCAACAACGTGAAGTGGGTCGACGAGCTCCGGGTGATGGACACGATGGTCCGCGAGGACTCGCTCAACCGGCCGGGCAAACACGACTTCTGGCAGCAGGTCTCCTACCGGATCCACCCCGAGGGCGTCGAGCCAGACGTCCACGACACCGTCGAGACGACCGACACGTGGGAGCAGATCGAGGGCGCGGTCGAACACCCCTACACGTTCGATATCAACGTGATGTCCGTCATCGGGCTCCCGGACGGCGAGGCACCCGTCACGCCCCGCGACGACGGCACGGTCGAGGTCCGCGGGGTGGCGTGGGCCGGCGACGACCGCGTCGAGCGCGTGGAGCTATCGGCCGACGGGGGCGAGACCTGGGCGGACGCGGAGCTGTTCGGCCCCGACTACGCGGGCGCGTGGCGGCTGTTCCAATATAACTGGCCCGCCGAGGCCGGCCAGCACACGCTCTGCTCGCGCGCGACCGACGAGCGCGGCCGCCGACAGCCCGCCCGGATCGGCGGTCCGGCGGACTGGCGGGACGCGCTCGACGACGCGTACCCGTGGAACGAGGGCGGGTTCGCGGCGAACGCCGTCGAACCGAACGCGGTCACAGTCGAGGTCGAGGCCGGGAGCGATTCCACCTCGACGGAGTAGGCCTCGGAATCCGGCGCGAACCGGCGTTACGCTTCCGTCACCGCCGGTAGTCGCCCCGTCGTTCCGAGCAGGGCGAGGCCGCCGATGACCGCCGCGAGAACGAGCGCGAGCGCCTGAAAGACGACGTCGTAGCCGATCCCGAGCTCGACGACCTCGCCGACGAACCAGCTCCCGAGCGCCTGGCTGAACATCATCCCGCCGCTGAACGTGGCGTAGGCCCCGCCGCGGTGCTCGTCGGGGAGCGCGGAGAGCAAGAACGCGTCCGCCGCCGGGAACATGCTGTGGATCACGTAGCCGATGGCGGCGCTCAGCACGACGATCCCCACGAGGCCGTTCGTGAACGTCAGGAGGAGCAGACAGCCGACGAACACCGCGATGACCCCGAGGATGTACGGCGCGACGCGCACCCGGTCGACGACGATACCGCTGAGCCAGAAGGCGGGCACCCCGGCGGCGAACATCACGGTGAGGAGGGTACGCGCGGAGCCGGGCGAGAACCCGCGGGCGGTTTCGAGGTACGACGGATAGAAGTTGAACAGCCCCTGCCAGACGAAGCTCGCCGCGCCGAACGTCACGACCCCGACGACGATCAGTCGCCACTCGGCGACGACCGCCCCCCGGAAGTTCCGGTCGACGCCGCTGGCCGCCGGGAACTCGACGCGTTTCGCGACCCGATAGAACACGGCGGTCGTGACGAGCGCCACGACCGCGACCGCGAGGAAGACCACGCGCCAGGATATCGTCAGCGCGAGCGTGACGAGCGGCGCGGCGAGCACCGCCGCGACCTGGCTCGCGGTGCCGTGGATCCCGAGCCGGCGGCCGACCTCGCCGGCGTAGAGTTCGCTGAGCAGGGGGTTCGCGGCGACGAAGTACGCGCCCGTCGCCGTCCCGAGCAGGAAGGCCCCGGCCCCGAGGGTGACCACGGAGTTCGCGAGCGCCGCGACGACCGACGCGCCGGTCAGCATCGCGCCCGAGAGCAACACCACCTGATGACGGGGCAGCACGGTCAGGAGGTAGCCGACTGGGACCCGCGGCAGCGCGCTCCCGGTCCAGACCAGCGTGACGACCAGCCCGATGGTGCCGGGCCCGACCGAGAACGCCGCCTGGAGGGGTTCGACCAGCGGGGCGTAGACGACGCGAACCAAGTTGACCAGGAACGCCATCGAGCACAACGACGTGAAGAGCCTGGCCTGGGACACTGCTCGACCCGACGTCGTGACGGGGTTCAACCCTTCCGGAACGCGGCGGACGCCACGGCATCTCACCAGCCGATCCGTCTGTCGACGAGCGCCCGATTCGGTTCTAGCCGGGGCACCGTCATCGACCAGCCTTGTGCCTCGTCGTCGTGGCGATTCGATGTGCACACCAGAATCGTTATTCGCCCGACCACGTATTCCCGAACGATGGATTGCCGTCGGTCCCGCCGCACCGCCGCTGCTCCCGATCCGTGGGCCGAAGCGCCGACTCGCGGCCGGACCGACCGGTGGCCAGCAGGGCGCGAGCGATGACGCCCGCGCTCCATCTCACCCGTTTCGCCCTCGCCGAGTGGCCGGGGGTCGGGACGTTCGCCCTCCCCAGCGTGCTGGTGATCGCGGGTGTTTCGTCCGTGGCCATCGTGGGGCTCGGCGTGGCGGCGCTCTCCCGGCGACGCTCGCGGTCGTACCTGCTGATAACGCTGGCGCTCGCGACGCTGCTGGTGCGAACGCTGGCCGGGGGGCTCGCGCTCGAAGGGGTGATGAGCATGCACCTCCATCACCTGATCGAACACGCCTCCGATGGAGTGATGGCGGTCCTGCTCCTGGCCGCGGTCTACTTCGCCCGTACGACGGACCCACGCTCCGAGGAGGACACCATATGAACGGGACCAGACGCCGCGTCGCCCGCTGCGTGCGGGCCACACCCGGCATCCACTTCAACGAACTCGTCCGCACGCTCGACCTCGCGCCAGGCCAGGTCCAGTACCACCTCAAACGCCTCATCGCGGCCGAGTCGGTGGTCGACGAGCAGCGCTACGGCCGGACCCACTACTTCACCCCCGAAATCGACGACTGGGAGCGCGGGGCACTCTCGTTGATACGCCGCGAGACCGCCGGCGACGTCGTCGCCGTCCTCCACGACCGGGGCCCGACGTCGCCCGGCGCGCTCGCCGAGCGCCTCGACGTGGCTCGGAGCACGCTCGAATGGCACCTCGACCACCTCGTCGAGCAGGACGTCGTCCGGAAGGACCGCGACGAGCGAAACCACGTCACGCTGGTGCTCACCCGGCCCGACGAAACCGCGGCGCTCCTGCGAACGGTCCAGCCCTCGACCGCCAGCCGGATGGTCGACCGCTTCACCCGACTCGCGGACCACCTCCTCGACGACTCGGGTCGGTAGACTGCCCGGCTACCTCGGTCCACCGTGAGCGCGGTGCTCGCGCGGCGGCGCGAGATAGCATAGACCGCGGAAATCACGGCCTTCGATCGAACGACGGACTATTGTCCTGTTGTCGAACTACCATAAAATATGCAATATGTTTTATGCTGGTCGCCGACCTCCCCTTGGGGGAGGAAGAACCATGAGTTCGAACATCGAATCCAACCAGGAGGACGCGTCGCTCGCGACGAGCTGGCGCGTGCTCGCGGGCGTCGGGGCGCTCATCGCGGTGCTCGGCCTGATCGCTATCGTTTCACCGTTCGTTACCGGGGTCGCGCTCTCGGTGATACTCGGCGTACTGCTCGTCGTTGGCGGGGTGGGCCACGGCGTTCACGCCGTCTCCGCACGGGGCTGGCGCGGGTTCGTCTGGGAAGCCCTGCTCGCGGCGCTCTACGTCGTCGGCGGTGTCGCGCTGTTCGTGAACCCCGTCGTGGGTCTGTTGACCCTCACGCTGGTCCTGGCGGCGTTCTTCGTCGCCGAAGGCGTCGTGGGGGTCGTGCTGGGACTCCGAGTCCGCCCGGCAGCGGGATGGGGCTGGATGCTCACGAGCGGCCTCGTCGGCGTCGCCGCTGGGGCGGTGGTCTGGCTCGGCTGGCCGACGACCGCGCTCTGGGCGGTCGGCCTCGTCTTCGGCATCAGGCTGCTCGCCACCGGCGGCGCGATGGTGATGCTCGCGATGGGGTCCCGCAGGGTGGCGCGCGAGACCCGATCGATCGGTGCTACGCCCCGCGGAGGCTGAACGACCGATGGCTCGGGACGGTCCGTCGGTGACCACGCGGAACGACCGGCGATGACCTCGGGTGGGGGCGGAGGCTCGACCGGCGGGGAGGGCGGCTCGTGAGCTTTCTGACCGTGCTCCCGCTCGCGGTCGTGATGGTCTCCGGCCCGCAGATCCTGAGCGCCATCTTTCTCGCCACGAGCAACGAGTGGCGACGCAACTCGCTCGCCTTCGTCGCCGGCGCAGCGGTGTCGATATCGCTCGTCATCGGCGTCGCGTTCGTCCTCGGGTTCGGTGCCGTCGGGACGGGCCAGTCGCGCCCGGTACTCCACGTGCTGATCCTGGTCGTCATCCTGGCCGCCATGGTCTCCACGTACCTAAAGCGCGAGCAATCGGAGCCCCCGAAGTGGATGGGCCGACTCGAACGCGCGACACCGCGGACCTCGCTCCGATTAGGGTTCCTGCTGCTCGGCTTCTTTCCCACCGACGTCATCACGTCCGCCACCGTCGGTTCCTACCTCGCTACCCAGGGGTTGCCGCTGACGGACGCGGTCCCGTTCGTCCTGGCGACGCTACTGCTGCTGGCACTCCCGTCGCTCGCCGTAGTCATGCTCGGGGACCGCGCGAAGACCGTCCTTCCGAACGTTCGTGACTGGATGAACACGAACTCCTGGGTCGTCAACGAGGTGGTGCTCCTCTTCTTCGCCGGCATCGTTCTGAACGGCCTCCTGAACTAGGTCGAGGGTCCGGCAGCCGTCGATACGCGCGGTGCGTGACGACGAGAGGCCGCTCGCTGTTCCGTTCGATGCCGTGGAAGGCCGACTACCGCTCCAGCTCCGGATGGTGACCTACTCCTGTTCGTCGAGGAGTTCGCGCGCCCGGTTTCGGTCCTCGAGGTCCTCCAGCGTCTCGGTTTCGAGGAGGCGCTCCAGTTTGCGCTCGAACTGCGCGTCCGTCAGTTCGCCCCGGGCGTAGCGTCTACGGATGATCGAGAGGGAGTCCTCCGACGGCTCCGCATCGGTCTCCCTCGCCGCCTCGGCATCGTCCTTCGTCGAGCTCCCCCACCACTCGTCGAGCCAGTCGTCGTCGCCCCACCAGTCGTCCCACCACTCCGAACGGTCGTCCTCGTCGCCGAACAGCAACGCGACGAGCGGGACGACCACGAGGAAGCCGAGGGCGAAGATGACCCAGAAGTTGCCCACGCCCAAAAAGAGCGCGGCGAGTCCGAGCCCGACGACGAGCGTCGACGCTATCTCGACGGCGTTGTCCGTGGCCCGCTGGGCCGGCGTGTCCCGGGAGTCCATCGGTGGAAGGAGGGTCCGATGGGCTAAAAACTGCTGTGCTCACTCGTCGAAGACGGCCTGCGTGTGTGGATAGGCGAACTCGACGTCCGCCGCCGTCGCGAAGCCCGCGCTGACGTTTTCGAGTATCGCCGACCGGACGGGGAGCTGCGCGTACGGGCTCTCGACCCAGTAGACCAGCCGGAGCGCGACGCCGTTCTCGGCGAACGAATCGACGACGCACGTCGGTGCGCTCGCGTATCGGGCGCTCCCGACCCGAATGTTTCGCCCGCCCGCGACCACGCCCTCGACGTTCTCGGCGGCGCGCTCGACGATGGTACGCGCGTGAGCTACGTCGCTCTCGTAGGTGACGGTCAGGTCGAGCGAGAGCCACGTCCGCGGGTCGTCGGCCGACTCGTTGACGATGTCCCGGTTCTGGGCCTGTTCGTTCGGGACGACGAGAAACGTGTTGTCGAGCGTGTATATCTTGGTGTACCGAAGCGTGATGAGTTCGATGAAGCCACGGTGGCCGATGTCGGGAAGCTCGACCACGTCCCCGATCTCGTAGGCGTTGTCGCTCAGAACGGAGAGACCGTCGATGAACTCCCTGATGAAGGGCGTGAGGACGGCCCCCGCGCCGGCGAGCAGTATCGCCGCCGCGAGCCCGAGCCGACCCGGTTCGACACCGTAGACCCCGAGCGCGACGAACGCGCTCAGGATGAGCACCGCGATACGCACCCCCCGAACGACCGCCAGGCTGAGGCTCCGTCGGTGGACACGCCGTGCGACGGGTTCCCGGAGCGTCTCGACCAGCAGCCGTGAGCCGCGCCACGCCACGAGCAACACCGCCAGCGCCAGCCCGGTTCGCACCGCCCACCCGGGGATGCTCCGGAGGAGTGCCTGAGCGAGCGCTCGACTGGCGCTCGAAACGAGGCCGTCGCCGACCCCGCTCATGCGGCCATCGGTTCCGTCGTCGCGATCACCCGCCGTGCGCTCGACATGGTTGTGACTCCCACGTTCGCTCCTCCATGGGGTTCGGCAGGCGATCCGTGGAAAAAGCGATTTCGAACTCGTCGTCCGTGGGTCCCGGAGAAGCGACGCCCCTACCCGACTGGCGGCCCGAGGGACGGCGATGGCCGACGAGATGACCGCCTACGTGATCGAGGAGTACGGCGACCCGGACGTCTTCACCCGGACCACCCGCGAGGTACCCGAACCCGAGGCGAACGAGATACGGGTGGACGTCACCGCCTCCAGCGTGAACCCCGTCGATTACAAGATCCGCCAGGGCGCGCTCCCGGACTTCGCGCCGGCGTTCCCCGCGACCCTCCACTGTGACGTCTCGGGGGTCGTCGACGCCGTCGGGGCGGACGTTGAGGCGTTCGAGCCGGGCGATGCGGTCTACGGGATGCCCGGCGGTGCGGGGCGACAGGGCGCGCTCGCCGAGTACGTCGTCGGCGACGCCGGCACGTTCGCCCGGGCCCCGGAGTCGATATCGCTCGAAGCGGCCGCGGCGCTCCCGGTCGTCGCGCTCACGGCCTGGGAGATGCTGACCGACAAAACGACCGTCGGAAGCGACGACGACGTGCTCGTCTACGGGGCGAGCGGCGGCGTCGGCCACGTCGGCGTCCAGGTCGCCGACTGGCTCGACGCCGACGTGACGGGGACCGCCTCCAGCGACGAGAAGCGCGACCTCGTCGGGGCACTCGGTGCCGACGCGGTCGTCGACTACACGACGACGGACGTCGAAACCTACGTCGAGGACCACACCAGCGGGGCGGGGTTCGACGTCGTCTTCGACCCGGTCGGCGACGACCACCTCGCGACGGCCTTCGAGGCGGTTCGACCCTACGGGACGGTGGTGACGACCGAATCGAGCTCCACGCAGGACCTCTCGCCGATGCACGCGAACTCGCTCGACCTCGGTGTCGTGCTCGTTATCCTCCCCGTCCTGCTCGGCGACCGGCAGGAGCGCATCGGCGAGGAACTCGCCGAGATCGCCGAGCTCGTCGACGACGGCGCGCTCGAACCCCACATCGAGGAGCGCTTCGGGTTCGACGAGGTCGCCGACGCGCACCGACGGGCCGAGGCGGGCGACTTCAACGGGAAGCTCCTGCTCGTCGACGACTAATCGGCGAGGCCGGCACCATCGCCGCCCCACTGGCGGTCGTGAACGCCGTCTCCGACGCCCTCTCGCCGTTCGGGATCCGACACCTCGACATGCCGCTCGACGCCGAGTCGGTCTGGCGCGCGGTCGAGGACGCGTACCCCCCGGCGTGACCGACCGAACCGACCCGCCACGCCGGGAACGGGACCGGCCACCAGTCGGGCTATCGCCGCAGCGTTCCGTCGTCGCCGGTCGGGTTTGCCTGGGGAGCAAGAGTTATTTTTGTCGGCAGGTAGTGGTTGGTGTAAAATGGAGTTCGCGTGGCAACCTCGTAGCGGGCGGGAGCGTTGCGACAGCGCGCGCCATCCGTCTTCGGTGGTCGCTGGGAACGAGCGATGAGCGACTGTCCACTCTGTGGGGCGACCCTCCCCGAGGAGCGACCCCGGCACAAGGTTTCACTCAAAGCCCGCGACGACACCCGGTCGGTCGCCGGGCCCGAGGCGACGACGTCTTCGGGGACGTCTACGGGGCACCGCCGGTACCAGGTCTGCCGCGATTGCTGGGAAGCCCTGAAAGCGGACCTCACCGGGCACGCTACCGACTCCTGACGGGGGTTCCGTTCGGCGCGGCTGTTCTACCACCCGTAGCTCCTCGAACGGAGTCACGATCGTGTCGCTGAAAACGGAACTCGCCGGTCGTGTCGAACTATTCGTCCCGCTCCTCTCGGGGGCCGACGGGCTCCTCGTCGCGGTCGGCGATCGTCCGGTGGCGTTCGATGGTCACCGTGTAGGCTTCGCTCATTCCCTCGTCGGAGGCCGCCAGAAGGGGGTCGGTCGGTTCGATATCGCAGACGCTCCACCCCGTGTTCGCGAGCGTCGTCGCCACTTCGTCGGGGACGGTGCGGACCCGTTCGTCGTTGGCTGGTCCCGTGACGTCCGCCGGGAGGTCGATCGTCCGAACTCGTGGTTCATCCCTGAACCAGCGTCGTAGTCTGTCGAGCACCACTGGCTGTGTTCGTGTTCGGTACTCGTTCCGCGGCGGCTTAACCGTAGGCAATGAGGCAGTGTACTGCACCGTCTCGCGCTCGGCCATCGTCCCAGCATCCGGGCTGTGCGAGGCTCTCGGGGGTGTTCTACCGTCGGGCACCGAGCACGTCGCGCCGAACGAGCGTATCGCCGGCGAGGCACTTCGCGAGCGTGTCGCCGTCGGCTTCGAGGGTCGGGAGGTGCCGGCGGAGGAGTTCGCCGGTCGCCGTATCGCCGACCCGCTCGGCCAGCTCGATGTGCTCTCGCATCCCCACGACGAGCGTCGCGTAGCCGTCGAGGTCCCGGGCGAGCGACGACCGGACGTCGTACCGGTGGGCGGCCTCGATATCCATCGGCGCGTACTGTCGGATACCCATCGGCCCACAGACCGGGACCCCGCCGAGCGCGTGGACCCGAACGGCGACCTCGTCGGTGATCGTCGAGAGCCGGTCGGCGGCGTCCGCGAGGAACGCCTTCAGCAGCTCGAACTCCGCCCCCTCGACCGTCCACTTGTGTTTGCGAACCTGGTTGAACAGGAGATAGAGCCCCGACACGTCTCGATTGAGGGCCTCGACCACCTGTTCGGCCGCGGCCCGTTCGATCCCGAGGGCGTTGTCGGTGACCGTCCCCCACTCCTGACGGCGGTGGACCGGGTCGGGGCTACGGAGGTGGGGCGTGCTCGCCACGGTCAGTGCACCTCCTCGGCTCGAACGAGGGTGTCGTCTTCGAGGAACTCCTCGACGGTCTGGGCGTCGTCCTCGAGGACTTCGAGGTGTTCGCGCAGGCGCTCCGCCGTGTCCGGGTCCCCCAGGTCCTCCGCCAGCTCGATGTGTTCGCGGAGGCTCACGACCAGCACCGCGTAGCCGTCGAGGTCCCCTTCGAGCGAGGTGCGCACGTCGTAGAGGTTCTCCGCTTCGAGGTGGACCCCGGCGCGTGCCTGTATCGTCGGTGGCGTGTTCGGGGGGATCCCGCCGAGTTCGACGATCCGCTCGGCGAGGTCGTCGTTGATGTCGCGAGCGCGCTTGTAGGCGGCTTCGAGGAACTCGCCGACCGCCTCGTGTTCGGCACCCTCGACGGTCCAGTAGTGCTTTCTGAGGAGGTAGAACAGGTTGAACGACCCGGCGAAGTCGACCCCGAGCGCCTCGACCAACCGCTCGGCGACGTCGCCGGGGATGCGGAGTTCGTTCGGTTCGAGGGTTCCCCACTCCTGGAGCCGCTCGCCGGTATCGGGTTCGCGGACCAGCCGACCGTATCTCGTTGCCATTACGCGTGATATACCGGACGGCGACTTCAAGGATGGGGTCGACCCGCGGGAACGCCGTCGTCGGTGGGAGTTCGACGGCCTGAGAGGGTGACCGAACGGGCGTCCTTGGGATGGCGACGATCGGGGGGAGAATCCCCTCAGAGGCCGAGCTTCGAGGCGAGCGCGTCGTCGAGGTCGCCCTCCGTGGCGAACAGCCGTCGCATCTCCTCGTCGGTGAGTTCGAAGTCGAAGACGTCGAAGTTCTCGCGGACGTGTTCCGGGTTCGACGACCGCGGGATCGTCGACACGTACGGCTGCTGGAGCAGCCAGCGGATCGCGACCTGTCGGGGCGTTTTCCCGTGTGTGTCCGCGGTCTCCTGGACGACGTCGTCTTCGAGTCGGTCCCCGAGCTTGATCGGGCTGTAGGCGGTGAGCATGACCCCCTGGTCGATACAGAACGAGAGGAGGTCGTCCTGGCGCTCGGCGAGGCTGTACTCGACCTGATTGGTGAGGATCGGTGCCGAGGAGTGCTCGATCGCGTTCTTCGTCTCCTCGACGGAGAAGTTCGACACGCCGATGTGTTTCACGACGTCCTCCGAGACGAGTTCGTTCATCGCGTCGAGGGTCTCCTCGTGGGAGGGCTCCTGGTCGGGCATGTGGATGAGCAGGAGGTCGACGTAGTCGGTGTCGAGCCGGGTGAGGCTCTCGTAGGTCGAATCGACGACCGCCTCGTGGTCGCGGTTGCCGCCGTCCAGCTTCGTGGTGACGAACAGCTCCTCGCGGTCGAGCCCCGAATCGGCGATCGCCGCCCCGACCGCGGACTCGCTGTCGTACATCTGTGCCGTGTCGATGTGGCGATAGCCGGCATCGAGCGCGGCCGAGATGGCGTCGTATCGCTCCTCGTCGGTGTCCATGCCCGCCGTCCCGAACCCGAGCGCCGGAACGTCGGCGTCCGCTATCGTGATGGGTTCCACGCGTGGGCTTCACGGTGAACGAATAAAGCCGTTCGTGGTAGGCCACGTGATCGTACGGGCCGACGACGGGGTCGAAACTATCGGCATGGTATTTACCCCCGCCCATCGTCGTGGGACGAATGGAGACCCGTCCGCTCGGCGACGTCGGCCACGACAGCTCGGTCCTCACCTTCGGTACCATCGCGTTGGACTTCCTCGACCAGGACGACGCCGACCGGATGGTCGAGGACGTTCTCGATGCGGGGGTCAACCACTTCGACGTCGCGCCGACCTACGGCGACGCCGAACGCAAACTGGCACCGAAACTCGCCGAACACCGCGACGAGATCTTCCTCGGCTGTAAGACCCAGGAGCGCACCTACTACGGCGCGTGGGGCGAACTCCAGAAGTCCCTCGACCGGCTCGGCACCGACTCGATCGACCTCTATCAGTTCCACGCGGTCACCCGCTACGACGAACTCGACACCATCACGGGCGACTACCATCCCGAGATGTCCCAGGGCGAACACGACCCGGGCGCGCTGCAGGCGTTCAAGGACGCCAAGGAGGAGGGGCTGATCGACCACATCGGGCTGACGAGTCACGGCGACCCGAGCCTCATCCGGGCGGCGATCGAGCGCATTCCCGAACTCGAATCGGTGATGTTCCCGTTCAACTACACACTCGATTCGAAGGCGGGCCCCGAGTACGACTACCGCTCGGTTCTCGACCTCGCCCAGGAACGCGGCCTCGGGACCCTCTGCATCAAGGGATTCGCGAAGCAACCGTGGTCGGACGACCTCCCCGAGGACGAGCGCCCCTACGCCACGTGGTACGAGCCCTACGACGAGAAGGATGACCTCGTCGACTGTCTGCGATACGCGCTCTCGCAGGGGATGACCAGCATCCCGAGCGCGGGCGACCCCCAGCTCGTCCCGGCGATCCTCGATGCGGCGACCGCGTACGAACCCCTCAACGAGGACGAGGAGGCGCGGCTCCTTGAGGCCGGACGGACCAACGAGTCCCCGGTTCCCGATCCGTAGCAGTCTCGCTACCACCGGCGATATTCTTCCCCTATCCAGGGGACAGCGTACGGATCGAGTCTACTCGATGTCGACGACGACCTTCCCCTGGTGGTCGCCGCTCTCCAGGTATCGGTAGGCCTCGCGCGCCGCGTCGAACTCGAAGACGCGGTCGACGACGGGCGTCGTGCCGGTCGTGTCGAGCGCGCGGTTCATCCGGTCGAACATCGCCCGGCTGCCGACCCCGAAGACCCCTTCGAGCGTGACCGCCTTCCCGAGCACCGGCGACGGGTCGATCTCACCCTGTTGACCCGTCAGAACACCGATGAGGTGGACGTGGCCGTTGATACCCGCCGCGCCGAGCGAGCGTTCGAGCGTGCCCTGACCACCGACCTCGACGACGTGGTCGACGCCCTCGCCGTCGGTGCGCTCCATGACCGTCTCGTGCCAGTCGGGCGTCTCCTCGTAGTTTATCGTCTCCCAGGCACCCAGCTCGCGGGCCCGGTCGAGCTTCTCGTCGCTGGAGGAGGTGACGACCGAGCGCGCGCCGTGCATCTCGGCGAACTGGAGCGCGAACGTCGAGACGCCGCCCGTCCCGAGCGCGAGGACGGTCTCGTCGGCGCTGAGACCCCCGTCCTCGACGAGGGCTCGCCACGCCGTGAGCCCCGCACACGAGAGGGTCGCCCCTTCCTCGTACGAGAGGTGGTCCGGGAGACGGGGCACGCTCTCCGCGGGGAACGTGGCGTACTGCGTGAGCGCGCCGTCGACGTTCCCGCCGGTGCTCGTCGCGAGCTTCTCGTCGGTCCCCGGCCCGTCGACCCAGTTCGGGGCGAACGGGGTCGCGACCCGGTCGCCCTCGGCGAGGCGCTCGACGGCGGCCCCGACCTCGACCACGTCCCCGGCCCCGTCCGAAAGCGGGACGACCGGGAGGGACGCGCCCGGATACGCGAGCTCGCTGTTCGCGATCGCGAGGTCGCGGTAGTTGAGCGAGGCGGCCCGCAGCCGGATCAGCACCTCGTCGTCCGCCGGCGTCGGTCGGTCGCGCTCCGTTCTGGTCACCCCTTCGTAGTCGGGGTCGGTCTCGCGGACTTCGTAGGCGTCCATCGATCGACGAATGCGGTCGGCGATGGGAAAGGCGTCCGATCGCGGTGGTCTTCGACGCGGGAACACCGCGACCATCCCCGGAGATCGTATCCTTTTACTATATTGAACTATTGTGTTCGCTATTGACGGGGGAAATCGAGAGTAAATGATTCGACAGAAAGCCGATCTACGGGGAGTCGACGGCCGACCAACGACGGTGTGGCGATGACGGAGGGTCGCGTGCTCGTTCTCGACGCCGAGCGCCGACAGGCGGTGGTGGCGATCCGCTCGCTGGGGAGCGCCGGCGTCGACGTCACGGCCGCCTCGGGACTGCGGGTGAACACCGGCGCGGCCTCGAAACACGCCGACCGCTGCGTCCGGTATCCCCGACCCCGGACCGACCGGGGCGGGTTCGTCGACCGCATCGAACGGGAGGTTCGCGAGCGGGAGTACGACATGGTGCTGCCGATGGCCGACCCGACGGTGGTCCCGGTCGTCGAGGCACGCGGTCGTCTCGAACCACACGTACGGGTTCCGTTCCCGGACGCCGAGACGCTCCGTATCGGGACGGACAAGAAGCGAACCGTCGAAGCGGCTCGTGCCGCCGGCGTTCCCCACCCGAAAACACTCGTCTCCGAGGAACTGGACCTCGAGGCGGTCGAATCGGAGGTCGGCTATCCGGTGGTTCTGAAGCCGCGGATGGGCGCTGGCCGGGTCGGAGTGTCGGTCTGTGACAACCCGGCCGAACTCGAGGCCGCCTACGCGAACGCCGACGACCGGCATCGACCGCTCCTCGTCCAGGAGTTCATCCCGAACGGGGGCGAACGAGGGGTCTACACCCTCTACAATCACTCGTCGGAGCTCAGAGCCGTGACCGTCCAGCAGCGACTCCGCACCGACCCCCCGGAGGGCGGTACGAGTTCCCTCCGCGAGACCGTCGCCGACCCCGAACTGGTCTCGTCGACGGACGAGTTCCTCTCGGGGCTCGGCTGGCAGGGGGTGGCGATGGCCGAGTTCCGGGTCGACCCGCGCGACGGCGAGGCGAAACTCCTCGAGATCAACCCCCGGCTCTGGGGAAGCCTCGCGCTCACCGTCGCTGCGGGTGCCGACATCCCCGTCCTCCTGCACCGGCTGGCGACCGAGGGGGACTGCGAGACGAGCCTCGACTATCAGGTGGGGGTTCAGGCGCGCCACCTCCTCGGTGACGTTTCGAACCTGCTCGCCAGTGCGGACAAGCGCTCGGCTCTCCGGGCCTTCCTTCGTCCGGCGGACGGCCCGCGCTACCACGACGTGCTCTCGACGGACGACCCGGGCGCGACGGCGCTCTACTTCCTCTCGGAGGTCGGTAAGTTCGCGTCCCGTCGGCTCCCGCGCCTCCGACGACCGACCACCGATGCCGGTCCCTGAGGGGAGTACACAGGACACCGATTCGAGCGCGGTGAAGCCGTTTCACCGCCGATCACCGCCGATGTCAGAACCCCCTCGTCGCCTACACCGATGGCTTGGTCAGGATCTCGGTCCCCCCGATCCGGTAGCGGTGTTTCTCGCCCCACGCCGTCTCGATGGTCTCGGGGGTTCGGTCGCCGTCGACGATGGATTCGAGGTGGTCGCGGAGCGTATCGAGGACCGAGAGGTCCTCGTCCGCGATCGGCGGGTTGTGGCCCGTCAGCAACGTCGAGAAGGCGTTCGCCTCCCGGAGCTCGATGACCCGCTCGAAGCTCTCGATGTACCGCCGGATGTCACAGTCCCGAAAGTGAACGTACAGGTTTCGGTCGCCGTGGACGAGGTCCCCACCGTAGAGCCGGTCCCGGTCGCGGTCGAGGACGCCGAGCTGGCCCGGTGAGTGGCCCGCGAGGTCGACGAGTTCGAGCCGTCGGTCCCCGAGTTCGATCACGTCCCCGGCTTCGACCGGCTCGACGCCCGTGACCGGCGGCACGTCGAACGTCTCGGAGTCGACCTCGTCCGGGAGCGAGCCGCCGGCCGCGAGGTGCTCTTCGACGAACCGTTTCGGACGGCCGACGAACTCCTCCGAGAGCGAATCGATCCGAACCTCGCCGGCGGCGGACTCGGTCGGGTGGACGTGCGCCCGGTCGAACTGATGCCCGGCCCCGATGTGGTCCCAGTGGGTGTGGGTGAGCAGGAGTCGAGCGCTATCGCCAGCGAGCTCGCCGCACGTCTCCCGGAGGTCGCCGACGCCGAACGCCGAATCGACGACCAGTCGCGCCTCGCCGTCGGTCAGGAGGTACGCGTTGCTCGGAACGCCGTTCAGGGTCTCGGTGAGCCGGTAGTCGTCCGCCGTCGTCGACGCCGTCTCGTACCAGTCCGTCGTGCGATTCATCCCGACGCACGGACCGCCGGCGGTTTGGGGATTTCGACCGTCCCGTTCCGCGGGAGGACTCGTCCGTTCGACTCACCGAGCGGTGTTCGAGGACGGAAGAAAGGTCGTCAGTCGTCGGCGACCGTATCCGCCGCCGTGTTCGCACCGCCGCCGACCCAGGTCCCGCTCCCGAGGTCGATCGCCCGGTTCCACTTCGCGGCGACCGCCGAGACCGCGAGGTCGCCGGTCACGTTGTTCATCGTCGCGATCCGACCCAGGATCGGGTCGACGGCGGCGACGAACCCGACGACGGTCAGTGGGAGGCCCGCCTGCTGGAGGATCACGGTGAGCATGATCAGCCCCGCGCCGGGGACCCCGGCGGTGCCGATGCTGATCAGGACCGTCACGAGGAGCACCGAGACCTGCGTGCCGAGGTCGAGCGGCTGGCCCACCACGTTGGCGGCGAACACCACCGTCACGGTCTGTCGGATCGCCGCCCCGTCCATGTTGGCGGTGGAGCCGAACGGCAACGAGAAGCCGTAGACGCTCTCGTCGATCCGGAGGTTCTCCTCGGCGTCGCGCATCGTGACCGGCAGCGTCGCGCTCGATGACCGGGTGCTGAACGCCATCACCATGGCGTTCTTCGCCCCCCGCAGGAACGCGACGGGTGACTTCCCGAGGAGTCCACCGACGATGCCGCCGAGATAGGTGAGGCCGATGTGGATGACGACGCCGAGGGCGACGACCCCGACGAGCGAGGCCAGCGCGAGGACCGCGCCGACGTCCTCCCCGGCGAGTTCGGCGGCGACGAGCGCGAAGACGCCGACGACGCCGAACTCCATCACACCCCAGACGATGGTGAACAGGGCCTCCATGCCGGCCTCGGCCAGCGAGAAGAAGGTCTCGGCCCCGCGGCGAACCGACTCGTCGGCGGCCGTGTCGCGGGCGATCGCCAGCGCGATCCCGAAGACGATGGTGAAGAAGATTATCGGGAGGAGGTTCCCCTCCGCGAGGGCGTTGAGGGGGTTCTCGGGCACGATCCCGAGCACGAGTTCCTGGATGCTCGGGACCTGTGCCGACTCCGCTTCGCCCCCGGTGAAGGCGAGGCCGGTCCCCGGATCGAGGAGGTTCGCCACCGCGAGTCCGATGACGCCAGCGACGGTCGTCGTCACCGCGTAGAGCCCCACGACGCTGCCCCCGACGCGCCCCATCTGCGTCGGCGAGAGCTGTCGAACGCCGACGAGGAGGCTGAAGACGACGACCGGGACGACGATCATCTGGAGCAATCGGAGGAAGAGGTCGCCGATGGGGGCGAGCACCGTCGCCGGCTCGCCGACGCCGAAGGCGACGACGACGCCGAGCACGAACGAAACCGCGAGACGATACACGACCGGGATCGCCCGATATCGATTCCAGAGGGACCGTACCGAACGCCCTGTTTCAGACACACTGACAGTACCCCTCTGAGACGGGTAGGCGTGTCGGGATGGGACGGATCGGGGTGGGCCGGGGACGGGGATCGTCAACGACCGCCGGCCCGTTAAATCAGCGGGTATCGGTATCAGGATTTATCAGGTCGCGGTCGGTCGATCGACGCATGACCGAACCGCTCGCCATCGAAGCCGACGACCTCGAGAAGCGGTACGGGGGAACGCGGGCCGTCCACGACCTCCGGTTCTCGATCGAGCGGGGGACGATCTACGGGTTCCTCGGGCCGAACGGCGCGGGCAAGACCTCGACGATCCGGATGCTCACCACGCTCACCCACCCCTCGGCGGGGTCGGCACGGATCATGGGTCACTCCGTCGAGGAGCGCTCGAAGGTGACCCCGCACATCGGCTACCTCCCCGAGGAACCGCCGTTGTACGACGAACTCACGGGCCGCGAACAGCTCACCTACATCGCCGGGCTGCGCGATATGCCGACCGAGCGGGCCGCCGAGCGCATCGACACCTTCCTCGACCGCTTCGACCTCACCGGGGCCGCCGACGACCGGATCGCGACCTACTCGAAGGGGATGAAACAGAAGACCGGCATCATCCAGGCGCTGCTCCACGAGCCGTCCGTCGTCTTCCTCGACGAACCCACCTCCGGGCTCGACCCCCGGGCCGCCCGGACCGTCCGGGAGATCATCGCCGAGGTCGCCGCCGGGGATTCGACCGTGTTCCTCTCGACGCACATCCTCCCGGTGGTCGAGGAGCTGGCGGACACGGTCGGCGTGCTCTTCGACGGTACGATGGTCGCCGAGGGCGCACCCGACCGCCTCAAGGACCGCGTCGAGACCGGTGCCGGGAGCTCCCTCGAAGACGTCTTCCTCGAACTCACCGAGGAACGACCCGTCGAACGGGAGGCCGGCCCGGCCGAATGAGCCCGCCCGACGGGTCCGCTTCGAGCGACAACGGGACCACGAGAGATTCCCGGAGGAACCGGAATGGCGATACCGGAACGGAACGGCCCCCGCGCCCCGACGGGCTCGGGCACGTTCTCGACGATGCCCGACTGGTCGCCCGGACCGAGCTCCGTCGCCGTCGCCGGTCGCTCGGCGAGAACGACCGGATGCTCGTCGTCTGGGCGTTCGGCGCTCTCTTCGGGTTGGTGTTCGTGCTGGTGTTCCTGGGCGGGGCCTACTCGCTCGGGACGATGGTCGGCACCGAGGGGTTCGCCGATGCGCTCCCGATCGCCCGCGGCATCGTTCTCGGCGTCTGTGGCTACGTCACCTTCATCAAGACGATTCGAACGGTGCAAGAGCGGAACGCGCTCGATGCGCCCGCGGGGATACTGACGGCCACCTCGCCCGCCGCGGCGGCGGTCGGCCTGCTCCTCGCGGACTACGCGGTCGTCGCCGGGGTCGCCGTGCTCCCGCTCGTGGTGGCGGGGCTCCTGTTCGCCTTCGGCGCGGGCACGCCGGCGAGCGTCGTCGTCGCCCCGGTCGTGCTGCTCGCCGCGCTCGCGCTCGGCGTCGTGCTCGGCTTCGTTCTGGGGCTGGTCATCAAGACCCTCGTTTCCCGCTTCGCGATAGTCGCACGACTCAAGACGGTGTTGAGTATCGCGCTCTTCGTCGCCTATCTGGCGGTGCTGTGGAGCGGCGGGCTGAATAGCGTTTTCGGACGGGCGTTCGGCGTGGTCCAGCGAACGCCGCTCGGCTGGGTCACCGACCTCGCGCTGTTCGGCACCCCCGACCCGGCCATCGGTATCGTGCGACCGGCGGCGGCCGCGGTGGCGCTGGTGGTCGCCGTGCCGCTGTTGACGTGGGTCGTCGTCCGGCTCGACCGTGGGCTCTGGTACAACGACCCCGTCCAGCCGAGCCAGAGCGGGAGTTCGATACTGGGCGGGCGGTCCTCGACGTCCTCGGACGCGCCCGAAGGGAGTTCCGCCGGGACGGCCGCCCCGTCGTCACCGACCGCCACGACCGACGCGCTCGCGACGGGGGTCTCGGACCGGCTGTTCGGCGGTCGCGTCCCGCGACCGACGCTTCGGGTGGCACAGAAGAGCTGGCGGCGGGCGTATCGAGCGCCGATGAAGCTCCAGTACGCGGTCATCCCGGTCTTCTTCCTCGTCAGCCCGATCCGGCGAAGCATCGAGTCGGGGACGGTCGCACCGGTGTTGCCGGCGGCGGTCGCCATCTACGGGGCGTGGGCGACGGGTGCGTCGTTCACGCTCAACCCGCTCGGCGACGAGGGGGCGGTGTTGCCGGTCACGCTCACGACGCCGGTCTCGGGCGAGCAGGTGCTCTCCGGACTGATGCTGGCCGGGCTGGCCGCGGGTGCGCCGGTGACCGCGCTCGTCGCGACGGGGCTCGGGATACTGAGCCCCCTCGGTGTCGTCAGTTCGGTCGCGGTCGGCCTGCTCGGCGTCGTCCTGTGTGTCGGTGCCTGTGCGATCGGTGCCGGCGTCGGGGCGGCCTATCCGAAGTTCGAGCGCACGCGGATAAGCCGGAGCCGGAAGGCCGTCGTGCCGAGCCTGTCGGCCTTCCTCGTCTACTCGCTGGCGCTGCTGGCCGTCTCGCTCCCGGGGCTCGTGATGGGGGTTCCGGTCGTCGCTGCGTGGGCGGGCGATACGGTTGGGGCTCCCCCGTCGGCGGTCACGCTCGGTGGGTTGGTGGTGACGGTGATGCTCGCGACCGTGGTCGGTCGGGTCGCCACCCGGTCGGCCGGCGAGACCATCGCCGAGTACCGATTCTGAACCCCACCTCGGGGATTTCCGGGCACACTTTCTTCCACCATGAGCCCGTTCGACGCGCTCTGTACCCACGAAACCGGTCGACTTCATCCGGTTCGTATCACTTCGATATCTTTTTCGGCGTATGGATACGACGACGCAAGACATGACGAGCGTTCCAGGGCCGGCCGTTACGTCGATGTTCACTGTGGAGACGAATGCTACTACGCGACACCCCTATTGAGAATGACACTAAAGACGAGTGAGAGAACCGGGCCGCGGGTGTCTCCATGACCGGGTTCGTCGGTGGGGCGGTCACCGGGCAACCGCTTCGACGACTGGCCGACGGGATGCACCACGAACCGTGGTACGAACACGAGTTCTTCGAGAGCGGGACACACGGGGTCGGGTTCGCTCACCACGGGGAGCACGACCCGCTCGGCCACACCACCTGGCGGGGCGGCGGCCGCATGGGTATCGTCTACGGCGGGATAACCGGTCGTGACCGACCGGCCGAGGCGTTCGACCGGCTGCTCGATGCCCCGGCGACGCTCGCCGACCTCGACGGGTCGTTCGCCGTCGTCTGCCTCGATACCCGGGGGGAGACCGACCGGGTCCTGGTCGCGACCGACAAGCTCGGTACGCGGCCGTGTTATTACGCCGAGGACCGGGCGCTGTTCGGCTCGTCGCTCAGTACGCTCCTGACCCAACTCGACGACCCGACCGTCGACGAGCAGGCGATAAGCGACATGCTCCTTCTGGGGAACCTCTGGGGGGACCGAACGCTCATCGACGAGATAAAGGCGCTTCCACCGGCGACGGTGCTCGAGTACGCCGACGGGGAGATACGGACCGAACGGTACTGGAAGCCCGACTTCGAGAGCGCGCCGCGCCGGGGATACATCCCCGAACTGAAGACCCGGTACCGGGAGGCGATCGACGATACCTCCTCGACCTTCGGCGATACGGCCGGGCTGTGGCTCTCCGGTGGGCTCGACAGCCGAACGCTGGCGGACGGGCTGGCACGGAACGCCGGCCGTACGTTCGATTCGCTCGTCGCCTACACCTACGATGCGAACCCACGGGGTGGCGGCAACCCGGCGCTCGCCCGGCAGGTGGCCACACAGCTCGACGTCGAGGTCGAGGAGCTCGTGATGACGCCCGAGCGCTTCCTCGACGTCTTCGAGACGAGCGTCGACCTCACCGACGGGATGCTCCGGTGGTCGTCGCTGCTCAACCTCTCGACGATATTCAACCTCGATGGCAAGCCGGCGAACGTCCTCCTCGAAGCGTCGGGACAGGGCGAACTGGTCGGCCAGCACCCCCGCCGATACAACTTCACCGAGTACGACTCGGCGGTCGAGGGGCTGATGCGAAGCGAACAGATGGTCGATACCGACACCGTCCAGTCCCTCCTGACCATCGATGCCGACCCGCTCCGGACCTTCGAGGAGACGGTCGCCGAGAGCGACGAGACGACACAGCGGGGACGGATGCTCGACGTCCACTACGCCAACTACTACTCGCGAATGACCCTCGCGAGCAACACGGTGCCACGGAGCCAGGCCGGGACACGGGTACCGTTCGTCAACAAGGACTTCCTCGAACACACCGCAGCGCTGCCCCAGGAGTACCGGATGGGGACGTTTCCGCTCACCGACGGGGCGATCCCGTACGGGATGACGCGACCGAAACACGAACTCGCACGCGAGCTCGACAACGGGCTGGACCGGATCCCCTACGAACGGACGGGACTCAGCCCACGTCGACCCTTCCTGGCCCATCTCGCCGGTTTCGTCCTCAAGACCGGCACCGCCCGACTCCGCTCGAAGGTCGCCTACGGCGGGGCCCACGAACCCGACATCTGGTATCGCGAGCACGAGGGGTTGCGCGAACGCATCGACGACCTCCTCCGGGGGGCCTGCGAGCGGCCGTGGTTCGACGCCGACGAGATACGCCGGCTCCGAGGCGAACACCTCCGCGGCGAGGCCAACCACATGACGACCTCGCTCGCGGCGATCACGACCCTCGAGTGCTGGTTCCAGCGCCACCTCGACTGAGGACCACCCCGATCAGCTCGTATCCCGCACGGCGAGCGGCAGGGCCCAGTCGTCCGCGTTCTCGAACGCGACGGCGGTGTCGTCGAGCGCCGTCACGAACAACACGTAGCCGGTGCGAAACCGACGCAGCAGCGGCAGGTCGTCCGGGACGAAGCCGCTTTTCAGGAGCAGGGTGCGCGGGAGGCTCGTCTCCGTCGCCACGACGACGTCGCTGTTCGCCTGCCGGTCGAGCGTCCGTGCGAGCAGCGCGCCGAGCGCGGGTTCCTCGATGTCGGTCATGGGGAGCACGTCCGCGATGTGGGTTATCCTCGTGCCGAAGGCCGTCCGCGTCCGGGTGACGACAGCGCCAATGGGGTCGCCGTCGCGCGTCGCGAGATGGGTCGCGGTCGACCATCGAGGGCTGTCGTATCGCCACTCGTAGTAGGGCTCGTCGCCGCTGACGTGGAGTGCGTCGGGGACGTGACGACGGTACAGCGAGGCCACCGTCGCGGCGGGAACCCCCGACTCGTGCTGGATTCGAACGTCGGAAGCGCGCCGGACGAGCTGGTCACAGGCGGCGAGGTAGCCGCGAGCGAGACCACCTCCGAGCCGTCCGAGGGCTCGTGTGACCCGGTCGTCGCGGAACACCGAGAGCGGCGCGGCGGGGTTCTGGACGCGATAGTACATCCGTGCGGTCGTCACCTCGTGCCAGCCCCAGTGGGCGTAGATCGGTCGCGAGTTCTCGTTCGTCAGGCAGAACAGGAGCGAGACGCGCCCGTCGAGGTGGTCGATCGTCCGCCGGTTCAGCCGGCTGAACAGCCCTTCGCCGCGATGGGCCGGATGCAACATCATGTTCTGGAAGTAGCCGGCCCGGAGAGCCGTCTCACCCGCGGACAGGGGGACGACTTGGTACGGACGGACCCCGACGATCTCGGTTCGGTGTTCGGCGACGAACATCGGGACCGCCTCGGAGTAGGGGGTCCGGGCGAACTTCCACTCGAACCACTCCGGGTCCGGCCTGTGGCCGCTCACGGTTTCGTAGAGGGCGCGAACGCTGTCTTCGTCGGTCGGTTCGTACGGCCGGACCCGATACGCGTCGCTCATTCGTCGGTCGGCCGGCGTCGTTGGCTCCGTTCGAACCGGCGCTCACCGGGCACTGGGTCGTCCATCGAGTGTCCCAACGCGGGCCCGGCTAATCATCGTTCTGAGACGTGGTCGGGTTCGGTGTTCACCGAGACCGTTCGGGGACGGCTCACTCCGAGTCGTCCAACTGGGCGGTGAGCTCCGAGTCCCCCTCGGGGATGTATCGTCGGACGAACGGGATCGTTATCGGGAGCTTGTCCTCGACCAGTTCGAGCGGGATGGTGTCCTCGGCCTGGAGACAGCCCGTGAGCGCCGCGACCACGACCGTCGAGACGACGCACGCGACGACCACCACCGGGAAGACGACGATGGTCAGCGTGAGGTACTGCGAGACGAACACCATCGTCGGGACCAGTATGCCCGGGAGGAGCACGTAGGTCCGGACCGTCCACTTCGAGAACGGCGTGATGCCGTGGGTGTACCAGAGCACGACGAACGCGATGACGTTGAGGGCGACGAACGAGACGGCTGTCGCCGTCGCGGCACCCATCAGCCCGAACGCGGGTATCAGGACGGCGTTGAGCACGATGTTGAGGACGGCGGCGACGGTGTTGACCGCGAGGATGATCCGGGTGTAGCCGATCGCCGCGAGGGTGTCCTGGGCCCGACCGACAGCCGCGCTGATGAAGAACCCCGTCGCCAGGAGCCAGAGGGCGTCGCTACCGCCCGCGTACTCCGTGCTGAAGACCAGCGAGACGGTGTCGTACGGGAACGAGACGAACAGCAGGTAGAGGGGGAAACCGGCGATGAAGAGCCACTTCGTCGTGACCTTGTAGATCTCGTTTATCTCGTCGTAGCTCTCCTCGGAGTCGAGCCGGGAGGTGAGCGGGAGGTACAGGAAGCCGAACGAACTCAGGATCACCGGGAGACCGGAGGCGAGCTGGTAGGCGGGGTCGTAGAGCCCCACGACGGTCGTGGTCTCGAAGTACCCGAGCATGAGTGTGTCGACCTCGCCGAGGATCTTCGAGACCATCGAGGCGAGGACCAGCGGGATCGAGAAGGTGAGGAGCTGGCGGGGGTAGAGATTGACCCCGCCCCGGAGCGGGAGGAGCCGATTCAGGAAGAAGTGGGCGACGACGACCGTCGCCATCGCGGCGGCCAGGTACGCGTAGCCGACGGCCATCACGCCGACGCCGGCGACCAGCAGCGCGACGATGAGGAAGAAGCGAAAGCCGTTGTAGAAGAGGTCCTGGCTGTAGGTCCGATAGATCGTGTTCTCGAAGCCCCTGATCGCCCCGACCGCCATGTAGAAACCGACGTTGAAGGGGATCGCGAGGATGAACAGGTTGAGGAGCGCCTGTGAGTCCGGCGTGTCGTAGATGAGGCCGACGATCGTCCGTCCGTTGAGGAGGAGGACGCCGGTGAAGACGAGCGAGACCCCGACCGCCAGCACCAGCCCGGTCACCCAGAGCCCGCGCACGTCCTGTTCGTCGTCGAAGCGGGACATGTACCGGGCGATGCCCTGGTTCAGGCCGAGAACGGTGAGCGTGGTACTCAACGCGAGCACGGAGAGGCCCAGCGCGACCTCCCCGTAGACCCCCGGGTCGAGAACCCGCGAGATGACGATGCGCTCGACGAGCTTCGAGGAAGAACCCAGTATCCCGCCGATGAGCATGAGGCTCGCGCTCGAAGCCAGACTCGAGAGGTCGGTGGTGGTAGAGTTAGACAAGGGAGACCCTTTCGAGCCTCCGTTTTACGGGCTCGGACTTATCAGCCTTGATTCATCCACGCGGGTGTGGTGAGAGGGTTTCGTTACGACCACGGATCACACGAGAACGGACATCTCGGTAGCGATAGCGGCCACGATGGAACCAGTACGAACCGACGCGAGTGTACACGGACGATCCGCCCTCACGACCGTTTCGACGGTATCGCCGTCGCGTGATCCGAAATCCTGCCGTCGTGAGGGTTTCCTGAACTCCCTGCCGACCCACAGAAGTGGCACGCGAGGCGGTCGAACCGTCAGCCAGTGGGTGTCCCGCCGGGTGTGGTCGGTTCGCCCGCGGCGACGCCGGCCCCTTCGCGTTCGGGCCGTTCTCCGAGGGTGACATCGAGGGTCCGTCGGTTCCCGTTTCGGCGGACGGTGACGGGCACCGTCTCGCCGGGCGAGGCGTTGAGCGCGAGATACGAGGAGAGTTCTTGGCGGGTGTCGATCCCGGTGCCACCGACGCCGACGATCACGTCACCGCCCGTCGGGACCGCGCCGCCCTCGACTCGTCGTCGGTCCTGGGTTCCCCGGAGAACGCCGGCGGCCGGTCCGTCGCGCGAGACCGCGTCGACGTAGACGCCGCGGGTGCGGTCGAGACCGTTGGCCTCGGCCAGCGACGGCGTCATCGTCGCGGAGGCGACGCCGAGATACGCGTGGGCGTACGTCCCGTCCTCGATGAGCGCGGGGACGACCCGCTCGACGAGCGCCGCCGAGATCGCGAAGGCGATGTTCTCGCCGCCGCCGGAGTTGATCACGCCGANGGGGACGACCCGCTCGACGAGCGCCGCCGAGATCGCGAAGGCGATGTTCTCGCCGCCGCCGGAGTTGATCACGCCGACCACCCGCGAGTCGAGGTCCATCAGCGGGCCGCCCGAGTTCCCCGGGTTCACCGCCGCGTCGGTCTGGACCGCGTCCGGGATGGTGTAGCCGTTCTGGGCGGGGATCGACCGGTTGACGCCGCTCACGATCCCGGTCGACGCCGAGCCGTCGAAGCGCCCGTACGGGTTGCCGATCGCCACCACCTCGGTGCCGATCGGGGGTTGCTCCTCGACGAGCGGGAGCGCGGTCGCGTACCCCGGCTTGTTCGTGACCTCGAGCACCGCGAGGTCGCTCGAAACGTCGGTCCCGACGACCGACGCCGAGCGCCAGCCCCCCTCCGCGAACCGCACCCGGACCGACGAGGCCTCGCTCACGACGTGCTCGTTCGTCACCACGTAGCCGTTCCGGTAGACGAACCCCGACCCCGTGGCGGGCCCCGCCGGGGTGGTCGCGTCGATCAGCACCACCGACTGGATCGTGTTCCGATAGACACGCGTGTAGGGGCTGGGCGTCCCGTCCGCGGACCGCGTGGCGTTCGTCGTCGTGTTCGTCGTGGGAGTCGCGTTCGCCGTCGTTTCGTTGCCGGTGGCGGTGCCCTCGGTATCGCCGAGCGCGTTCGAACAGCCCGCGAGACCGGCCGCGAGGACCGCCCCCACCCCGCCGAGGTACTCCCGTCGGCTGGGGCCTTCGCTCATCGCTCCCCCGCCGTCGCCGTCGTTCCCTCGATAGATCCCAGCGGACCGGTTCCGAGTGTCGTCCGTCGCGTCCGTCGACCGGTTCGTTCCATTACGCCCGACCGTTGGAACGCGTCGAATAAAGGCCCCGGCCGTGGTTTCACGCGTTGAAGACACCCCGATTCGAGAGTGACGAACGGGTCAGTACCGGTACAACGAGTAGAGCAACGACAGGAGCCCGAGGACGACGAGCACGCCGCTGAGGGTCTGTATCCTGAGGAGTTCGAGGCCGCCGAGGAGGAACGAGCCCTTGATCCCGACCTGGTAGACCACGATGACGACGTTGCCGGTGGCCACGAGCCCGAAGCCGAGCGCCGCGAGCTGGAACGAGCGGTCGCGTTCGCGTCGATAGGCCAGATAGCTGATCGCCGCGAGCACACCGCCGACGAGGAGGACGAGGACGCTGGCCGAGAGGGTCGTCCAGAACTCCGTCGGTTGGCGCAGTCGAACGAGAGCGGTCGTGACGGTCGTGGCCAGTGTCATCGCGTTCGGCCGACCTCCTCGGGACGGTCGCCGAGGTCGCGCCAGAACGCGCCGAACCGGTCGACGATGTCGCGTTTGAGCCGGACGGTCGCGCTGAAGCCGGTTCGTTCGACGTCGAGCCGGATCGTTTCGAGGTTCGAGACGTAGAGCGTGTAGTGGTTGCCGTCGTCGGCGACCCGGACGACCTCTTCGAGGAGGTCCTGTTCGACGAGCGCGTTGACCCGGCGATAGACCGTCGGCAACGAGGTTCCACACCGTTCGGCGAGGCTCCGAGCGGACCGGGGTTCGTCCTCGGCGGCCACGAGGATCTCGCGAGCGTGGTTGCTACAGAGGGCCTCGAAGACGACGTCGGGGTCGCGCTCTTCGCTCACACGTGGACCAACGGCGGTCGGACGAAAAAACTGGTCATGGGCTCCTCGTTCCCGTGGTCGCCGTAAGCCGGCCCGGAAACGATGGCGAACGAACAACGGTTCGGCTCGAACACATCGCGGAGAATCTTCCATCTAACCCCTTGGCAGAGGATTTTCACGTTTTCGTCCACCAGATTTAACCGCCGTAGATTCGTTGGCGTACGCATGTCATCGATCGAACTCACCGAGAGCCAGAAGACGATCCTCCAGGAGCTCGTCGACCTCTATCGGGACACCGAGGACGCGGTCAAGGGCGAGACGATCGCAGAGCAGATAGACCGAAACCCGGGCACGATACGCAACCAGATGCAGAGCCTGAAAGCCCTCCAGCTGGTCGAGGGGGTTCCGGGGCCGAAGGGTGGCTACAAGCCGACGGCGAACGCGTACAACGCGCTCGACATCGAGGAGATGGACGAGGCCGAATCCGTCCCGCTCGGCCACAACGGCAACCCGATCGAGGAGCAGGTCATCCAGGAGATCAACCTGATGAGCGTCCACCACCCCGAGAAGTGCCGGGCCGAGATCCGTCTGCAGGGCTCGGTGCGCGACTTCCACGAGGGCGATTCGATCACCGTCGGCCCGACGCCGAAATCGAACCTCGCCATCACGGGAACGATAGACGGCGTCGTGAACGCGGACAACAAACTGATCATCAATACGGAAACCATGGAAGCCCCCGTCGACCAGTAGATCCGCCGTGCCGGCTCGCTGGTCATCACGACGAGTGGCGTCGAGTGCGTGAAAACCCAGGGGTTGATACGACGCGCGTCCCTACGAGCGGCCATGCCTGCAACCCTGGAAGTCGTCTGTGCCGACGACGATTGCGAGATGGACATGTTCGAGCTGCACTACACCTACGACATGCCCGACGACGTGGGCGTCGAGGACTTCCAGTGTCCGTACTGCGGGGGGACCGACTGCCTCGAAGCCATCGAGCTATGAGGCGGGAGATCGAGGCGTTCGGCGACGCCCTCGTCGGTCGTGCGGGTCGCCTCGCGGGACGCGCCCAGGAACGCCATCCGTTGCCGAACGACCTGCTCGAAAGCGACGACGCCTACCTCGTCGTCTTCGACGCGCCGGACGTCGACATCGACGACGTCCAGGTCAGGTTCGCCGAGGGAACCGTCCACGTCCGTATCGACCGCACCCGCGAGCACCGCGAGGGCTTCGAGATGCGCTTTCCCGGTCGCGGGATGACCCTCGACGGCCACGTCGACCTCCCCACCGGCGTGACCGTCGATCCCGCCGGAGCCAGCGCCAAACTCACCGATACCGGGGTCCTCCGGATCGAGATCCCCAAGGTCGACGACCCAGACGACGGCCCGGTCCGGATCCCGACCGACGAACCCGTCGACGAACCGGACCCGATCGACCCCGACGAGGGAACCGACGACCCCGACGCCTACGATCCAGACGGGAACTGATACGATTCTACCGATCGACCGCTCTCACGCGGGTTACAGTCGTTCGAGCTGAGATTTTTCCGACACCACTGTCGGTCCGTCCGGACGAGCACGGGCTCGACAGTTAGAGGCGCATGTTGATCGTCTTCGTCTGGGAGTAGTGATCGAGGGTCTCCTTCGCCTGCTCGCGGCCGATGCCGGAGTGTTTGTAGCCGCCGAAGGGCTGACCCGCCGGGAAGTCGTTGTACTGGTTGACCCAGATGTTGCCCGCCTCGATGTCGCGGGCCGTTCGGTTCGCCTTCGAGAGGTCCTGGGTGATGACCCCCGCCGCGAGGCCGTACTCGACGTCGTTCGCTCGCTCGATCATCTCGTCGTAGTCCGACCACGCGAAGACCTCCTCGACCGGGCCGAAGATCTCCTCTTGGACGGGGTCGGAGTCGTGGTCGATCTCGTCGATCACGGTGGGCACCACGAAACAGCCGTCCGCGAGCGCCTCGTCCTCGGGCTGGCCGCCGCCGGTGACGACCCGCGCGCCGTCCTCGCGGGCCTGCTCGACGTACGACAGCGTGCGCTCGACCTGTTCTTCCGAGACCTTCGGCCCCAGACGAGTGTCCTTCGAGAGCGGGTCGCCCATCTGAAGTCCCTGTGCGCTCTCGACGAACGCGTCCATGAACTCCTCGTAGACCTCCTCGTGGACGAACAGACGGGTGCCGGCGGTACAACACTCGCCGGTGTTGTAGAACATCGCGAGCATCATCACCCGTACCGCCTGCTCGATGTCGGCGTCGGGGAACACGACGACCGGGCTCTTCCCCCCGAGTTCGAGGGTGACGTCGGTGATGTTCTCGGCGGCGGCCTTCATGACCTCACGGCCGACCGCCGTCGATCCGGTGAAGGAGACCTTTCGGACCTCGGGGTGCTCGGTGAGCGGCGCGCCGGCCTCCGCGCCGTAGCCCGTCACGACGTTGACCACGCCGTCGGGGAGGACGTCGTCGACGAGCCGCACGAGTTCGAGAACCGAGAGCGGCGTCTCCTCGGCGGGTTTGAGCACGACACAGTTCCCGGCCGCGAGCGCCGGCGCGAGCTTCCAGGCTGCGATCAGGAGCGGGAAGTTCCACGGCACGACCGCGCCGACGACACCGTAGGGCTCGCGGATCGTCTGGATGGTCTTCCGGTCGTCGGTGGGGACCGTCTCGCCGCCGTGGGTGCGGACCGCGCCCGCGAAGTAGCGAAACTGGTCGGCCACCAGCGCGACGTCGGCCCGCGCCTCCCGGATCGGCTTACCGTTGTCGAGGGTTTCGAGCGTCGCGAGGTCGCTTCGGTGTTCCTCGATTCGGTCGGCGATCCCGGTCAGCACGCGCTGGCGTTTCGTGGGGTCGGCCCCCGACCACTCCGAGTCGTAGGCCGCCCAGGCCGCCTCGACCGCGCGGTCGATGTCCTCGCCGGTGCCGGCCTGGGCTTCCGCGAGCACTTCACCCGTCGTCGGGTCGCGGGTCTCGAACGTCTCGCCCGAGGCGCTCTCGACCCACTCGCCGCCGATGTAGTGGCGGGCGGGGTCGTCGGGGACGAGCTCCTCGCGGGCGTCTGCGTGGCGCTCCCGAATCGCGTCGCGGCTGTCGTCGATGGACCGGGTTTCGGATGACATGGTGGTACACTCGGCGTCCGTCCGGGCGCAGTGGGCGTCCGTCGGACCGATGGCCGGCCCTTCGGCCCGCTTGCTTTTGCCGTTTGTGCCCACCCACGATGGGACCGACGGAAGCGGATCGAGTTCTACAGCAGCCAGCGCACGAGCGTCGCGAACGTCGCCGTCGTCACCGGAATCGCGAGGCCGACGACGGTGATCTGGCCCATCGCGAGGTACTGCCCGAGGTCGCCGCTCGCGAGGAGTGTCGCCGCGAAGACGACCCAGACCAAGACACCGAATCCAAGCCCCGCGAGCAGCGCACGTTTTCGGGTCTCGGCGGCGAGCCCCACGAGGGCACCGCCGAGGAACAGCCCGGCCCAGTGGAGGGCGGCGGCAACCAGTCCCACGAGGATGGCGACGACCATCGTCGCCCATCGCAGTCGTTCGTCGGTACGGAACTCACGAACGCGGCCCGTGAGGCTCACCGGTCACTCCCGCGCTCGAAGGATATCGTGGGTGTGCCCCGTATCTCCAGCGTCATCGGTTTGTACTCGCCGTCCGCCCAGCGTCCGAGCTGGTCGTCGTAGTGGTCCGTGAAGTAGTTCCCCGAGTTCCCGCCGGGGAGCACGCCCGCCGACGGCCCGTCCATCGGGACGACCATCCGCCAGCTACTCCCCGTCGGGTTCTCGACGGCGTAGTTGTTCACCGTCGCGCGCGAGCCGTCCGTCGGACGCGTCGGATATTCGAGGAAGTCGAGCCCGAGCGGGTGGTCGATCGCGTCGGTGGTGTTGTAATCGCCGTAGGTCCCCTCGCCCGCGTCCTCGATCCCGTCGAGGGCTCGTCGGAGCGCGCGCACCATCACCTCGTCCCGCGATTCGTCGCCGAACCACCGGCTGTCGGGGTCGAGGTGGTGGAGCACCCAGTCGGCGGGGTAGTAGGACTCGTCGAGGCCGTGGCGCTCGAACGCGGGCGAGAACGTCAGGTCGCGGTAGCGCTCGAACCAGTGGACGAAGACGAGCGCGGCGAGCGAATCGCGTTCCATCCGGTAGTCCCACGCGTCGAGCGCGTCGAGGGAGTCCGTGAGATCGCCCGTGTCGTCGGCCTTGCGTGCGGCGCGAACGAGAACGGGGGTGAGCGCCTTCGCACGCAGGTCGAGCGCGTCGCGTTGCATCCGTTTCATGAACGCCGGGTCCATCGGCGTTCCCGAGTTCGCGCGCCGGTCCAGCAGGTCGTAGATCCGGATACCACGATAGGGGTCGGAGTAGGCTTCCGCGAGGTAGTGGGTCGGCCGGTCGACCACCCGCTGGTTCGCCGACCCGAGGTAGTCGGGGTTCACGACGTGGGGCTTCTCGTCGAACGGGACGAACCCCTCCCACGACGAGGTTCCGAAGGGGGTGAATCCCGACCACTCGCCCTCGCCCGCCGAGCCATCGAAGACCCGATCCCCCGTAACTTCCTCCCCGTCGACCGTTCGGATCGGGATCTTCCCGGTGACGTAGAAGAGGGTGTCGCCGTCGCGGTCGGCGTACACGAGGCTCTGGGTCGGCGAGTCGAAGCGCTTCGTCGCCGCCAGCATGTCGTCGAGCCCCGAACACCGGCTGTACTCGTAGATCGCGTGCGTGGTCCGGGTCGCGGTGTGGCCGGTCCACGCCACCCCGACTTGCCGGCCCTCGCGTTCGATCACCGGCCCGTGAACGGTCTTTCGCACCGTCACCTGCCGGTCCTCGCCGCCGCTGACCGCGATCTCGCGCCGTTCGGTGTCGAACTCGCGCCACCCTCCCTCGTACCGATACTCGCCGTTTCGGGTGTCGTAGCGATAGAAGTCGATCACGTCCGCGCCGGCGTTGGTGAAACCCCACGCGCCGGCGTCGTTCTCGCCGATGACGACGAACGGCACCCCCGGAAACGTCACGCCGCGGACGCTCACGTCGTCGGTTCGGAGGTTCATCTCGTACCAGACGGGTGGGGCCATCAGACTCAGGTGCGGGTCGTTCGCCACGATGGGCGCGCCGCTCTCCGTGTACTCCCCCGAGACGACCCAGTTGTTCGAGCCGACCCCCAACGGGGACTCGAACTGGCCGAGCCACTCGACGAACTCCGGCTCGACGGCTGTCTCTTATACACATCTNGAGACGACCCAGTTGTTCGAGCCGACCCCCAACGGGGACTCGAACTGGCCGAGCCACTCGACGAACTCCGGCTCGACGGCGTGGGATCCCGTCGAGCCCCGATTCGCTTGGTTTCCCGCTCCACCGTTCCCGTTCCGGATGACCGGCGAGTCGAAGTCGTATCGGTTCGGATAGAGGTCGTTCGCCGCGCGCCTTCCGAGTCGGTTCGCGACGAGCGCCTTCCGGAGGGTGCGGAAACTCCCCGTGAGGTTCCAGGCGATCTGCTTTTGCATCAGCATCGTGTCGACCGGCGTCCACGGGTCGGGGTCGTACTCCAGCAGCCCGAACTCGATCGCCGACGGGTCGTTCGCCAGGACTCGGTTGACGCCCGTGGTGTAGGCTTCGACGAGCGCGCCGGCACGGGTCTCGCCGAGGAGCTGCCAGTTCGCCCGCGCCGCGCCCGCGAACTCCATTTTGACGTGAAACTCGTCGGAATCGAGCGTCGCGTCCCCGACCACCGCCGAGAGTTCGCCGCGCATCTGCCGGCGCTGGAGGTCCAGTTGGAAACCCCGGTCGCGCGCCTGGGTGTACCCGACCGCGAAGTAGAGCGCCTCCTCGGTTTCACCCGTGACGTTCGGCACGCCGTACTCGTCGTAGCGTACCGTGGCCGCCCCGTACGGGCTTTCGACCGTCCGATCCGTTTCTTCGGTCGCCTCCCACGCCGATCCCGAGAGCGGGGCGAACCGTTCGAGGTAGCCCCGCACTGGGGAGAAGGCCGTCCCGACCGCTCCGCCGGCGAGGATCGCGCCGACGAGCGCCCGGCGTGTGAGGTCACGACTCATGGATTACGTGAGTCGTCTACGGGATATAACGGCGTGGATGCGACTCCGCCGTACCGACCGTATCCGTCGAAAATAGGCGGTCCGACCGACCACGAACGTCGTCCGTTCAGTGGTCGTCGGCGTCTTCGTAGACCCAGGTCGCGGTGCCCTGCTCCCAGTCGACGAGTTCGTCCTCGTCGAAGAACAGGTCGATCTCGCGCTCGTTCGCGCCCTCGTCCTCGTGGTCAGACCCGTGGATGAGGTTGTGGCCGAGGTCGTTGCCGAGGTCGCCGCGGATCGTGCCCGGCTGGGCCTCCTGGGCGTCCGTCGCGCCCATCATCCGCCGGACCTGCCGGGTGGCGTCCGCGCCCTCCCAGACCATCGCGAAGACGGGCCCGCTCGTGATGAACTCGACGAGGCCGTCGAAGAACGGCTTGTCCTCGTGCTCGCCGTAGTGTTCGTGGGCGAGCTCCTCGTCGATCTGCACGAACTTCCCGGCGACCATCTTGAGGCCCTTGCCTTCGAGCCGCGAGACGATCTCGCCGACGACGCCGCGCTGGACGGCGTCGGGTTTGGCCATCACGAACGTCCGCTCGTCGTGGTGGCTCACTGGTCGTCCTCGTCGTCCGCTTCCTCGCGGTCCTCGTCGACGACCGTTTCGTCGGCCTCGTCCTGGGAGACGGTCTCGTCGCTGGTGCGTTCGACGTCCTCCTCGGTGAACTCGGCATCGTCGTCGACCTCACGCTCGGTCTCCTCGCCGACGTTCACCTCGGCGTCGCTCTCCTCGGGGACGTCCTGGTCCTCCTCGATGTCGGGGTCGCTGCCGCCGGCGCGTCGACCCTCGACCTCGTCGAGTTCGTCGGTTTCGGCCCCGGCGTCGACGACCTCGTCGGGGTCGTCGGTCGGCACGTCGTCCGACTCCGTGTCGACCGCCGCCGCCGCGACCGCCTCGGCGTCGGACTCGCCCTCGACGGTGTCGATCTCGTCCGCGACGGTCTCGTCGCCCTCGGTCGTCGGCTCCGCCGCGACCTGCTCGGCCGCCTCGGGGGTGCCCGCCTGGTTGGCCCCGATACGCTGTCCCTCGGCGGTCCACTCGAGGTCGCGCGAGGCCCGACCGAGTTCGGCGTTGTTCTCGCACTTCGACGAACAGAAGTGGACGACGCGACCGTCGACGTGGACGTACATCGTGCCGGTGCCGGGCTCGATGTCCGACCCGCAGTAATCGCACGAACGCGTCTCGACCATCAGCGACCCCCGATGGCGTCGGCCTCGCGAGCGGTCTCCTTGAGCTGGATGATGTCGCCCTCGCGGACCGGGCCGATACAGTTGCGCGTGATGATCCGACCGCGATTCTCGCCCGCCTGGATCCGACAGTTGACCTGCATCGCCTCGCCGTGCATCCCGGTCTTACCGACGACCTCGATGACCTCGGCGGGCGTGGAGTCAGTTCCTTCGGAGCTCATGGTCCTATCGGAGGTCCTCGACCTTGCCGGTGATCTCCTCGACGTCGGACTCGGCATCGCCGGCGTCCACGATGGCCGCCGCGGCGCTGCCGACTTCGAGGCCGGCCGCGTGGCCGACGTCGTCCTGGGTCTCGACGAACACGAACGGGATCTCCTTCTCGTCGGCGAGCTCGGGGAGATGCATCACGATCTCCTCGGGGCTCACGTCCTCGGCGATGTAGACCAGCGAGGCGTTGCCGCGCTCGATGGCCTTGGTGGTCTCGTTCGTGCCCTTCTTCACGGTGCCGGTGTCCCGAGCGACCTCGAGCGCCTCGATGGCGTCGTCCTCGAGGTCCGCCGGAACGTCGTAGGTAACGTAAACTGACATTGGTTGGTCCTTCCCGCGCGCGGGTTCGGGCTCCCCCGCCGTTGCAAGAACCGGCGATGGTCCTTGGCTGCTCGCCGAGAACCGCTCGACGGCGAGCGAATCCTTGAGAGGCTAGGAGCTTCACAACCCCGCGCAGGCTGTAGACTGCGGTAGCGGAGCACCGCATAAAAGCGCTTTCAAACCGCCCACACCGTGTGAGCCGAGCGCACGACAGCGACCGGTGAACGGGTCGGATCGCGGATCGGGAGCGGTCCCACTGCCGACTCGTAGAGGGAGTAGATTCAACTCCCCCGTCCACATCGATTTCGTATCATGTCCACACCCGACGTTCTCGTCGCCGGGGAGACGCTGATCGACTTCATCCCGGATCAGCCCGGACCGCTCTCGACCGTCGAATCCTTCTCGCGGCGAGCGGGTGGCGCGCCCGCGAACGTCGCGGTCGGCCTCGCACGGCTCGACCGCTCGCCGTGGTTTCTCACCAACGTCGCCGAGGACGCGTTCGGCGAGTTCCTCGTCGATGGCCTCCGGGGTCACGGGATCCCCCAACGGTTCGTCACCCGCGACCCGGACCACCAGACGACGCTCGCGTTCGTCGCCCACGACGCGACCGCCGACCGTGAGTTCTCCTTCTATCGGACCGAGACCGCCGACCAGTACATCGACCCCGGCGTCGTGGACGACGACGCCCTCGATTCGACCTCCTGGGTCGCCCTCGGCGGGGTCGCGCTCGCGAACGAACCTGCACGGTCGCGCCTCTTCGAGTTCGTCGAGCGCGCGCGGGACCACGGCTGTGCCGTCGTCTTCGACCCCAACACCCGGCCCGAACTCTGGGCCGACGAAGCGACCTTCGAGACCGTGCTCGAACGGATGCTCTCGCTGACCGACGTCCTCAAGACCTCGGCCGACGACCTCCTCGGAACCCGGTTCGCCGACGGGGGATCGGTAGATACGGACTCGCTGTTCGAGGTCGGCCCGCACACCGTCTTCGCGACCCGTGGGTCCGCCGGCGCGCGCGCCGTTTCGAGCCACGACGCACCCTGGGGAGCCGTCGACGAGACCCACCCCGGCTACGCGGTCGGCGCTGTCGACACCACGGGCGCGGGCGATGCCTTCCTCGCGGGCGTGCTCGCCGGTCTGGTCGACGACGAGCCGCTCGACGAGGTGCTCGGGTTCGCCAACGCGGTCGCGGCGCTCACGACCACCGACGCCGGCGCGAGCACCGCGCTCCCCGACCGCGCCGCCGTCGCCGAGTTCCGTGTCGAAAACGAGTAGCTGGTCGGGTCCACTTCACCGGCGGACCGCGTCGCGCTCGCCGACGAAGACGTCGAGTTCCTTTCTCGTCGGGAGGCCCTCGGTGTCGCCCGCGACGGTCGTCGCGAACGCGCCGACCGCGTTCGCCGTCTCGGTGGCTTCGACCGGACCTTGGCCTTCGATCCGACTCGCGAGGAAGCCGGCGGCGAAGCCGTCGCCCGCGCCGACGGGGTCGACAACGCGCTCGACGTCGTAACCCGACACCCGTTCGGTCGTCGAGCCATCGGCGACGACCGCGCCGGCCGCGCCGAGTTTGACGACCGCGGTCCCCGCGCCGTGGTCGAGACACGCCGCCGCGATCGCCTCGGGGTCGTCCGTTCCGAACAGCGCGGCCCCCTCCTCGATACCCGGGAGGACGATGTCCGACAGCGAGACGAGGTCGAGCATGGTCTCGCGCATCCGTTCGTCGGACTCCCAGAGCTTCCGGCGAACGTTCGGGTCGAACGAGACCGTCATCCCCGCCTCGGTGGCGCGTTCGGCCGCCAGGAGCGTGGCGTCACGACACGACTCGCTGAGGGCGGGCGTGATCCCGGTGAGGTGGAGGTACTCGGCGTTCGTCAGGTAGTCCACGGGGAGGTCGTCGGGGCTCATCAGCGACGCCGCGGAGCCGTGTCGGTAGTAGTGGACGGCGGGTTCGCCGAACTCACGGCGCTCCTTGAACATGATGCCCGTCGGTGCCTCGTCGGTGAACTCCACCGTCGTAGTGTCGACGCCCTCGCCACGGACGAAGAACTCGAGGTACTCGCCGTGCGGGTCGGTACCGAGTTTCGAGTACCAGCCGACGTCGTGGCCGAGCCGCGCGAGACCGATGGCGACGTTGGTCTCGGCACCGGCGAGGCTCTTTTCGAACTCGTGGGCGTGTTTCATCGGGCCCGTCGTCGACGGGTAGACGAGCACCATCGTCTCGCCGAGGGTGACCACGCGGGATGACATGATGGTCGGTGTTTACCCAGGGTGGTGGTATGCGTTCCGGGTTCGGGCGACCGACCACTCCTCATCAGTCCGGGGGTCGGAATCCGCTATCGCCGTGTCAGTCCCCAGTTCCACTGCGGAAGCAGTCTCTCCAGTCCCGCCACGATGTGGGGAAACAGCCGGACGGCACCGAGCGCGAGGCCGACCGCGACGACGAGCGACCCGACCGTCGAGCCCGTGGCGACGTCGACCGCCGCGCCGCCGGCCGCCACCGCGACGACGGTGACGCTGTGATAGACGGGGCGGACGAGGAAGAGCACCGGCGTCGCCGCCGGCCAGTCGAACGACGTGAGGCCGGTCCGAACCGTCCCGATCGCCAGCGTGAGGGTCGTGACGCCGACCAGCGCGGCGAACTTCACCGCGGCGTTCTGCGGTGCGGCCATCAGCGCTAGCAACCCCGGAATACCCAGCACGGCGACCTCCGCCAGCCCGAAGAAGACGTTCTCGACCCATCGCTCGACCCCGACCTTTCGGACGGCTCGCGGTCCCGCCTTGCGCCGCTCGGTGGTCGGGTCGGTTCCACGTTCGCTCATGTGGTTTCGAGGGGCTCCACCCGCCGGATCACTTCTCGTCGCGGCTCACTCGGATGACCTGCATCAGCGACTCGACCGGGACGCCTTCGAGCTCCTCGACGCCGTTCTTGTCGACGAGGACGCCACAGCCGACCGGTGTGCCGCCCTCATCGGTGATGGCGTCGATGGTCTCGGTCATCGTCGTTCCACTCGTAATGGTGTCGTCGATGACGTAGCACTCCCGGCCCCGGATCTCGGCGAAGTTCCGCGAGAAGTTCCCGCTGAGGTCCTCGATGTCGCCCTCCTCCCACTGGTGCTTTCGGGGCGCGTAGGTCGCGAGGTCGGCCCCGAGTTCGAGCGCCACGGTGGTCGCGAGCGGCGTGCCGGCCTTCTCGATCCCGACCACGAGGTCGATCTCGGTGTCGTCGTGGCCGCCGAGGAGGTCCGCCATCGCGTGCCCCACGTCCGAGAGTCGGGTGCTGTCCCGACCGAGCGCGCTCCAGTCGACGTGGATGTCCGAGAGGTGGTCGGTCGACGCCGGGCTCTCGGTCGTCGTGGGCTGGGTGCTCCCGCCGCCGCGTTCGACAAGCCAGCTCGCGGTCTCGCGCGAGACGTTGAGTTCGTCGGCGATTTCGCCGTTCGAGAGCCCCTGACCAGCGAGCTCGTTCGCGCTCTCGATGAGGTCGTCGACGTTTTTCATGCGGGAGGGTTGGCCCGGGCTGTAATAGGTGTGTTGTCCCACTTTTTTCCTCCTCGGGTGCGCTGGCGCGCACCACTCCTCGCAAAAACCTGTTCTGTCGAGTGAAGCGAGACAGAGCTCGGAAGAGCGCGGCTCTTCCAGTCGACTAAAAGGGCTGCTCGTGCCCTCGCTTCGCTCGGTCACTCGCAGTACGATTACTTCCAACTATTCCGCACAGCACAGCACCCGCCACCGCCGAAGCCCTCGGCCCTCACTCCGTTCCCGTGAGCGGAGCGAACGGTGGCACGGAGCTTCGCTCCGCTCAGTGACGAAACGGCGAAGCCGTTTCGAACCACGTGCTCCGGAGTTCGGCCCTCGCCCTTCATCCACCAGGAGAGCACAGCTCCCCTGAGCCTCGACTCACTGCCGTTCGCCGAGACACCAGGAACCGCCACCACAACCGCCGCGACCGCCACCGCGGGCCGCAACCGCACCGCCGCGGCCGCCGCCAACGGATACCGACCCCCCTTGATCCCATCGACACAGCCTACCATCGGGCGAGAGAATTTAGCGCCCCGACTCGGAACCCTCGGTCGAGAGCATCATGGCAGACGACCTCACCGAACCCGCCGAGTTCGACCCGGACGACGTACTGACCCTCGACGACCCCTCCTTCGTACCCGAGAACGTCGCGCTCGTCACGGGCGGCGGCTCCGGGATCGGCCGGGCGACCGCGCTCGCGCTCGCGCACAACGGGCTCACGGCCGTCGCGACCGACGTCGACGACGAGGGTCTCGACGAGACCGCCGAGAAACACGACGAGCTGGACCTCGACGGCGCGATCCACACCGTCTCCGGGGACCTCACCGACGACGAAGACATCGAACACATCGTCGAGGTCGCGGCCGAGCAGGGTCAGATCCGCTTTCTCGCGAACATCGCGGGCCTGCAGACGGTGGCCCCGATCGAGGAGTTCTCGATGGACGACTACGACCTGATGCAGCAGGCGATGCTCCGCGCGCCGCTCTACCTCACGAAGCTCTGCCTGCCCCACATGCGTGCCGGCGACGGGGGCGGGGCGGTCGGAAACATGTGCTCGATCCACGGCCACTACGTCACCCGCGACAAGGTGGCCTACAACATGGCGAAGTTCGGGCTCCGCGGGCTGACCCAGTCGATCGCCGCCGAGGGCGACGGCGACGTTCGGGCCTTCTCCTTCTCGACGGCCTACGTCAAGACCCCGCTGGTGACGGACCAGATCGCCGACACCGCGGAGTCGCGCGGGATATCGGAACGCGAGGTCGTCGAGGACGTGATGCTCGGCGAGGCCAGAGTCAAGGAGATGATGGAGCCCGTCGAGGTGGCGAACGTCTTCGCGCTCGGCTTCTCGGGCCACGCCAAACACCTCGACGGCGGCGACCTGCTCTTCGACGGCGGCTACACCCTGACCTACGACTGATCAGTAGGTGTCGAGGTCGGTCCCCACGGAACAGACGTACTCGCCGGTGGCCACCTGCGGCAGTCGGCGGGTACGCCAGAAGACGCCCGCGGCGTCGGCGGTCGCCTCGGCCTTCACCGCGCCGAACGCGTCGGTGATCCGGAACAGTCGGTCCCCGCGCTCGACCCGGTCGCCGAGGTCGACGAGGAACTCGACGAGGCCGCCCGCCGACGCGCCGTACTGCTCGAAGCCGGTGGCCCGGACCTGTTCCCCGCCGCTGGCCGTCCCCTCCACGAATCCGTACTCCCGAAGGACGTTCTTCACGCCCTCGACCCCGACCTCGACGCTCTTCTCGTCGAAGCCCACCGACCCGCCGAGCTCGGGGTCGATGGTCGGGACGCCCTCGTCGGGCCCCGCGCGGGCGAGCTGGCCGTCGGGTCCCTTCTGGTCGAGGACGTAGCCGCAGTCGAACGTCTTCGCGAGGTCGAGACACGCGTCGTGGAGCCGGTGGCGCGGGCCGCAGCGCACTCTGGTCTCGCGGATCATCCGACTGGTCGAGCCCTGGTGGAGGTCGAGCACGAGGTCGGCACTCGTCGCGATGTCGAACGTCGTCGCCGCGATTCGTTCGGAGGAGGTGCCCCGGTTGTCGCCCGGGTAGGCCCGGTTGAGTTTGGTGTCGTCGATCGGGTTCCGGTGTTCGGCCACCCGGAAGCCGTGGACGTTGACGATCCCGACGACCAGTATCGTCCCGGCGATCGCCTCCGGGTCGAGCTGGGGGACGAGCCGTCGGATGACCCCGACGCCGTTGAGTTCGTCGCCGTCGCTCGCGGCCTGGAGATAGAGGGTCTTGCCGTCGTCCGCACCGTTGATAACACAGACGGGGAGACCGACGTCCGCACCGTCGCGACTCTCGCCGACCGACAGCCGACCGGTGTCGACCTCGCCGGGAGCGGCGCTCGCGGTTCCGAGGCTCGTCATTATCCGAACACGACATTTCGACCGCCTTTAGCCGTTCGATATCGACGGCGAACCGACGCGATTTTGCCGCCGCCAGCGGTAGCCCAGCCGTGGCAGACACACCCGACCGCCCCCCGACCACGGAGTTCCTCGCGGCGCTCTCGGTCGCGCGCAACGCCACGGTCGGACTCGCCGTCGGGGTCGCGCTCGCGGTGCTCGCCTACGTCTACCGGGTGTTCGCGCTCGCCGGGCCGACCGCCGACACTCGCGGCTCGCCCGTGCTGTTCGCCCTCCTGGCCGTGACCCTCGCCCTCGCCGCCGCGGCAGTCGTCGCCGTCGGGCTGACGCTGGTGTCGGCCTACCGCCTCGCTCACGAGCAGTAAACTCCCCGTCCGCCGTTCCCGCCCCTCCTACTGTGCGTCCGATGTCTCCCCGCAGGCCTCGCGAAGCCGGTCGGCCCCGGTTCGTGGTCCCTTCGCCAGCAGGACGTTCTCCGCCCGGAGCTCGGTGTTCGGCCCCGGCGAGACGACCCAGTCGTCGCGCTCGTCGGCCGCCGACGCCTCGTTCACCCGGCGGACCCCTATCACTCGCATTCCGGTCTCGGTCTTCACCATCGCGTCGCCGAGCGTCGTGCCGTCGAGGTCGCTGCCCGCCGCGATCCGCTCGCGGACGAGCACCTCGTCGGACTCGCTGACGGCCTCGGCGATCACCGGATGCGAGGCGATCCCGCGGAGGACACCTTCGCTGATCTCGAGGGCGGCGTCGGAGATCACCTCCGTGCTTCGCGCGAGGTGGACCAGCCCCCGCAGGGAGACCGGGTCCTCGACCCGGCCCGCCGCCCGGAGGGTCCAGGCCTCGAAGCGCGACTGGAGCGCGTCGACCTCGGCTTCGAGGTTCAGTACTTCCTCGGCGAGGGCCTCGCTGTCGAACAGCACCGCGCCGTAGGCCAGGTCCACCGCGAGTTCGCTCATGTTCTTCATCAGCACCACCGAGTCCATCGCGCGTTCGAGGTCCGGGGTGTCGGGTTCCGGCGGGTCGGGCGGAACGTACGCCTCGCCGGTGGTGCTCTGATAGACCCCCGCGATGCCCTCTTCGAGACCGCGGAAGAGCACGACGTCGGCGGGTTCGAGGTGCGTTTCGCGCTCCGGGTTCAGGATCCACTCGCCGGCCCGCCGGATCGCGATGGCTCTGACCCCCGTCTCGGTTTCGAGGTTCAGCCCGCCGAGGGTCTCCCCGGCGAACCGGGAATCGGGGTCAACGCGGGCGCGCACGAGGGTCTCGACCGCCTCGGGGAGCGCCGCCCGGATCGCGTCGGGGAGCCGAATGTCCTCGAGGACGACCTTCGCGATGTCGCCGGTCGCGTCCGAGACCTTCTCGGTCGCGCCGACGATCCCCAACACCGGGGCGAGCGCCTCGGCGTCGTCGGGGGTGCGCGAGGCCATCAGCAGGCTCATGTGGGTCCTGAGCTGGAGGACGTCCATCTCGGATTCGAGCTGGAGGACCTCCTCGGCGACCTCGTCGCTGTCGAGGAGCACCGCCGAGTACGACAGGTCGATCATGAGCTCGGCGATGTCCTTCATCTCCGCGAGGAGTCGCTTGACGCTGCGCGGCTCGTAGTCGACCTCGCGTGCCATGCTCGACGTTCGTCCGGGCGGGCAAAAGCGTTGCTCGCGCACGTGCGTGGGGAAACGGTAATACTTTTCCCGGCAGGTCGGGTACAAGCGCTATGGCAGACGACCTCCAGAAGGGGCTCGATGAGGTTCTCGTGGCCGAATCCTCGTTGAGTCACATCGACGGTGACGCCGGACAGCTGGTCTATCACGGCTACGATATCAAGGACCTCGCGCGCGAGGCGAGCTTCGAGGAGGTCCTCTACTTGCTCTGGAACGACGAGCTCCCCGAGCGCGACGACCTGGAGGCGTTCGTCGAGGACCTCTCGGCGGAGTACACGATCGAGGAGGGCGTGGTCACGACGCTCGAAGACCTCGTGGCGGCGGACGAGCGCCCGATGGCGGCGGTTCGGACCGCGGTGTCGATGCTCTCGGCCTCGGACGACGAGGACGCCGAACCCGGCGACATCGACGCCGTCCGCCACCAGGGGCTCCGCATCGCCGCGAAGTTCCCGACGATCCTCGCGGCCTACGACCGCCTCCGCAACGGCGAGGAGCCCGTGGAGCCGAACGAGGAGCTCTCGTACGCCGCGAACTTCCTCTACATGCTCCACGGCGAGGAGCCCGACGACGTCGCCGCCGAGACCTTCGACATGGCGTTGATCCTCCACGCCGACCACGGCCTCAACGCCTCGACGTTCACCTCGATGGTGGTCGCGAGCACGCTCGCCGACACCTACAGCTCCGTCACCGGCGGCATCAGCGCGCTCTCGGGCTCGCTCCACGGCGGCGCGAACCAGGACGTCATGGAGGTCCTGCTCGAACTCGACGAGAGCGGTCAGGACCCGACCGAGTGGATCGCCGAACAGATCGACGACGGCCGCCGCATCCCCGGCTGGGGCCACCGCGTCTACAACGTCAAGGACCCGCGCGCCGAGATCCTCACCGAGAAATCCGAGGACCTCGGCAACGCCTCCGGCGAGAAGAAGTGGTACGACTACGCCGCCGCCATCGAGAAGTACCTCACCGAGGAGGAGGACTTCCCGAGCAAGGGCCTCGCGCCAAACGTCGACTTTTATTCAGGAACTGTCTACTACCAGCTCGGCATCCCGCTCGACATGTACACCCCGATCTTCGCGATGAGCCGGACGGCGGGCTGGGTCGGCCACATCCTCGAATACCAGTCCGACAACCGCCTCATCCGCCCGCGCGCCCGATACGTCGGCCCCACGGACGAGGAGTTCGTCCCGATCGACGAGCGATAACCGGTTTCCGAGCGCCGGTGCGCGAGCGAGCGCCATGCTTTTATCACCGCCGGCCATCGCTTCGCGCATGACCCGGGGCGAGCAGCGATGAAGGAGTCGTTGATGGAGATCATCCGGTGTCCGATGGACAAGCAGGAACTCGAACTCGAGCCCATCCAGGAGTCCGATGACGAGGTGCTCGAAGGCCGTCTCGTCTGCACCGAGTGCGGCGAGGAGTACCCGATCGAGGAGGGGATCCCGAACCTCCTGCCGCCGGACATGCGCGACGACCCACCGGCGTGAGCATGGCGGGCGAATCGAGCGACTCCACGACGCTCACCGTGTACCTCAACCGCACGGGGCTCCACTCGATAGACGTCCCCGAGAGCTTCGCGAGCGCCGACTCGTTCGTGATCGAACTCGAGAACCACGGCGAGGGGACCCACGTCCACCTCCGGCTCGACGAGGCGCTCTCGGGGGTCGCCTCGGTGCCGTCGAGCAACCACTACGTCCGTCCCGGCGCGACGACGCGCATCCCGGTGAGCGTCACCGACCCCGGCCCGGCCGGTGGCACGCTCACCATCGCGACCGCCTACGGGAGCCAGACCGAGACGGTCCCGCTCACCATCGAACCCAACGCGGGCAAGCGCCGCGTCAAGATCGACGAATCCCTCATCGAGCGCTCCGGGGGCGGGAGCCTCACGGGATCGGGGAGCGTCGAACCGACCCGCTCGACCTCTTCGAGCGCCCCACGACGCACGGGGTCGACGGGCTCCTCGGCGTCGGCCGGCTCGACCGGGGGCTTCAGCACGCCCGCCCTCCTCGGGGCCGCGGCTGTAGTCGTGATCGTCGGCATCGTCCTCCTCTTCCTCTCGGACGTCGTGGCGGTCTACATCGGCGCGCTCGCAGTGCTCGTCGGCGTCATCGCGGCCGCCTACCTCGTCCTCTACTGATCAGGAGTCCTTCTCACGGATCCCCTCGAACCCGCCGTCGTCGTCGAGCCGCTTCGCCCGGAGATACCGCGCCCGATAGCGGTTCGCGCCGTCGCCGACGTCGGCCTCGCGGACCTCGTCGACCCGGCCGTCGGCTACCGCCTCGATCAGGGTCTCGATCTGGCCTCGCTCGCTCGGCGTGAGTTCGATCTCGTAGGTTCGCGGCTCCTCGCTTTCGAGGATCGCCCACTGGCGCGCCGCGGCGACCACCAGCGAGCAGGGCTCGCGACACGGGAACACACCGTCGCCGCGCGGCACGTCGAGCTCCGTACTTCCGTCCTCGTCCCACTCGCGGCGCTTGAGACACTGCGAGTCCACACAGCAGGCCGCCGCGAGGTTCTCGACCCCATCGACGTCGAGGTCGTCGACGACGCCGTAGATCCCGGTCTGGCGCTCGGCGGTCTCGCGGAAGTGGGTGACGTCGAGGTCGCCCTCGCGCTCGCGGTGCCAGTTCGCCACCGTCGCGGGGTAGAAGAACTCGACCGTTCTGACGAGGTCGCGACCGTCGAGCGCGGGGAAGACCCACCCGGTGGCGAGCGTCGGTGCGGTCTTGAGCGGTCGGTACTCCCCGTCGTCGTCGAGGGTGGCTAGCTCGCGGGCGTCGAGCGGGTCGTCGTGGTGTTCGAGGTCGTCGACTTCGACGTCGACGTCGGCGGTGTGACGGAGCTCGTAGACGCGTTCGCCGTCCTCGCCGAGCCCGGCGGTGACCAGGAGCTGGCCCCACTCGCGCGAGAGGCCGGCGACGAGGCTCTCGTAGCGTTCGCGCACCCCCACCTCGTCGGCGCGTTCGACCCACCGGAGATACGCCTTCGTCGCGCCGTCCAGCCCGTTCCAGTACTCCCAGTTCGAGACGAACCACGGGTTCTCGGTCGCGAGCGCGTCGAACTCGGTCTCGGAGAGGTCCGCGTGGCTCACGCCCGGCGTCTCGAAGGTGTAGCCCGACCCGTCGTGGGTCACCGAGAGGCCGTCGCACGCGACACCGTCGGTGGCGGCCTCGCGAAGCGCGTCGAGTTGGGAGTCGTTCATCTAGTCCCCCGCCGCCGGGGTCGCGGTCCGTCGGCGGACGATGTCGAGCGCCTCGGTGACGTCCGCCCCCGCGTCGGCGGCGCGTTCGAGGATCACGTCCGCCATCAGGGGTTCGGTCCCGACCGCGCCCGCGTACCAGATCCGGTGGCCCTCGACCTCCGCCGGGATATCGTAGCCCTCGCGGTAGTCGTCGGTGAGTCCCATGTCCTCGGGGATGTCCTCCTGGGTGTGGTAGCCGTCGGCGACGAACAGCGGGACGACGACGACGTCCTCGCTCTCGAAGTAGTCGGCGACGTCGTCGACCTCGGGTTCCTCGTCCATGAAGAGCGCCTTCACTTCGGCGAACCGTTCCATCTCGCGTACCCGGTCGGCGTGGTACTTCACCGCCTTCGCGGAGTTCTCGTTTCTGTCGGTGCCGTGGCCCACGACCGCGAGGCCGACGTCCTCGCCGACGTCGGGATCGCCGGTGACGGACTCGGCGCGCTGGACGATCACGTCGGTCATCGAGGGGTGGGTCCCGGCGGGCCCACAGTAGTGAATCGTTTTCTCGACGTCCGCGGCGGTGAGGGTGGCGGTGTCGGCGTCGGTCCCCGACGAATCCCAGAGCGAGACGTCCCAGCCGTCGAGCCGGAGTTCGCGCGGGATGACCTGCTCGGTGAAGTAGCCCTCCGAGATGAACAGCGGAACGACGTAGACCTCGTCGCTGTCGAGGGTCCGGAGGACCTCCCGGAAGGAGGGTTCCTCCTTCCAGAACGCCTCGCGGACCTCGGCGAACGCACCGGACTCGCGGACGGTGTCGGCGTGGGCGAAGGCCGGACCGTGCGAGCCGGGATTCAGGTGCGAACCGTGGGCGACGATGACGAGCGCCGGCATACCCGTCCTACGGACGACGGCGATTTAGTGGCTTCGTCTCCCGAACCCCCGGTCCGGCCGGTCGACCGGCTACGGCGTGATGACCGCTCGGCCCTCGATCTCGCCGTGTTCGAGCTTGGCCGCGACGTCGTTGATCTCGTCGAGCCCGTAGCGCGTGGTCCGGAGGTCGACGTCGCCGCGCTCGACCAGCGCGACGAGTTCCTGGAGTTCGGTGTAGTTGCCGACGAGACTCCCCCGGTAGCTGAAGTCGCCGTTGACGAGCGCCTGGGAGGGTTCGTGGACGTGGCCACCGTAGCCGATGACCGTGTGCGCGCCGCCCGCGGCGACGATGTCGGGACCGAGTGCCGTGGTCTCGTCCGCCCCGACGAAGTCGAGCACCGAGTGTGCCCCTACGCCGTCGGTGATCGCCTCGATCTCGCTCGCGACGTCTTCGTTCCCCGGGTCGATGGTGTGGTGCGCACCGAGGTCGTCGGCCAGCGAGAGCGCCTCGTCCTTCATGTCGACCGCGGTGATGGTGACGGGGCTCATCGCGTCGAGACACTGGAGCCCGATGTGACCGAGCCCGCCGACCCCGATCACGACGGCGTGGTCGCCGGGGTTGAGTTCGCGCGAGGCGCGTTTGACCGCGTGGTAGGCCGTGATACCCGCATCGGCGTGGGGCGCGATGTCGACGGTACTCACGCCCTCGGGCAGCGGGATCACCGCCCGCTCGTTCGTGCGGAGGGAGTCGGCGAACCCGCCGTCCGTCGAGAGGCCGGGGAACGCGAGGTCCTCGCAGTGCATGTCGTCGCCGAGTCGGCAGGGCCGACACGTCCCGCAGGTCATCACGGTGTGACAGATCACCGGGTCGCCCTCCTCGACCATCGTGACGTCCTCGCCGACCTCGACCACCCGGCCCGCGTTCTCGTGGCCGAGGGTCATCGGGAGGTCCTGGGGCATGTACTCCGCCCACTGCCCCTCGATCACGTGGTTGTCGGTCTGACACCATCCCGCGCCTTCCACCTCCACCACCACGCCGTCGGGGGTATCGGCCTGCGGTTCGTCGACCTCGTCGATCGAGAGCGCGTTCTCCATCTCCTCGGTGTACTCGTGGAGTCTGGCTGCTTGCATGTGACCACACCGCCGTAGGACTGTCACGGTCAAAAATGTTCGTACCGAGATCGGGGCTCCCAGCCGCTTTCCGCAGCCAAAAGACGTATGATAGTCAAACACAATCGATGATGTGCAATGTACCGGCACGAGGGATCGGATGTCTTCGTCATCGACGCGCACGTCCACCACTGGGACGCGAGCACGGAGAACATCATCCACGAGGGCGGCGAACAGTTCATCCGGTGCTTCCACGACTATCACACCGCGTTCACGCCGGAGGAGCGCCAGTGGAGTATCGACGAGTACCGGAAGTACAGCGCCGAACGGATGGTCGAGGACCTCTTCCGGGACGGCCACGACGACATGGCGGTCTTCCAGCCCACCTACCTCGGCGAGTTCTACGAGAACGGGTTCAACACCATCGAGGACAACGCCGACCTGGCCGAAGAGTACGAGGACCGATTCGTGCTCAACGGCCGGTTCGACCCCCGAGAGGGCGAGGCGGGGCTTCAGGAACTCGAACGCCAAAAGGACGAACACGACATCACGGGGGTCAAACTCTACACCGCCGAGTGGAAGGGTGACTCGAAGGGCTGGCGGCTCGACTCGGAGGACTCCTTCGAATACTTGGAGAAGTGTGCCGAGCTCGGGATCACGAACATCCACGCCCACAAGGGGCCGACGATCCGGCCGCTGAATCGCGACGCCTTCGACGTGCGGGACGTCGACGACGCCGCGACCTCGTTCCCCGAACTCGACTTCATCGTCGAGCACGTCGGCTTCCCGCGGTTCGACGACTTCGCCCACATCGCGACCCAGGAGACCAACGTCTACGGGGGACTGGCGGTGGTCGCGCCGATGGCGCTGGCCCGTCCACGAAAGTTCGGCGAGATCATGGGTGAACTCCTCTACTGGGTCGGCGAGGACAACATCCTCTTCGGCAGCGACTACGCGCTCTGGGAACCCGAGTGGGTCGTCGAGGCCGTGATGGAGGCCGAACTCACCGAGGAACAACGCGACGAGTACGGCCTCGAGTTCGACCTCGAAACCAAGAGGAAGGTCATGGGCGAGAACGCCGCCGAACTCTACGACATCGACATCGAGGAACAGAAGGAGAAGCTGGCCGACGACGCCATCAGCGCCGAGTTCGACCTCGGCGACCAGTACGGGGGTGCCACCGCGGACTGATGGCCGCCACTGCTCAGCCGACGACCGACGACGTTCGCGCGCGGCTCTCGGCGGTCGACGACCCCGAACTCGACGAGTCTATCGTCGACCTCGAGTACGTCCACGACCTCACGATCGACGGGTCGGAGGTACTGGTGACGCTCGTGTTGCCGACGGCGTGGTGCTCGCCGGCGTTCGCGTGGATGATGGCGACCGGCGCGCGCGACGAACTCGAAGCCCTGCCCGAGGTGACGACCGCGACGGTCACCCTCGACGACCACATGCACGCGAGGGAGATCAACCGCGGCGTCAACGAACGGCTCGACTTCGAGACGGTCTTCGAGGACGCCGAGGACGACATCGAGGCGGTCCGTCGAACCCTCGCCGAGAAGGCGCGCGTGAGCCGCCAGTACCGTGCCGTCGACGCGCTGCTCGATGCGGGGCTCGACGCGGCACAGGTCGTCGCCCTCACCCGCGAGGACATCGACGTCGAGCACGGGACGGACGACGCGCTGGTCTATCTCGCCGACGACGCGTTCGCCGTGTGCGTCCCGGCCGACCCGCTCGCCGACCACCTCGAAAAAGCGGTCGAGGTCGGGCTCGTCCGGGAGCCGACCGACCGGATCTTCGCCACCGTCGAGGAGGAGCCGATCGAGGCCGACGACCTCGCCCACGAACAGCGCCGCGCACGGCTGACGGGCGCGACCATCTCCGGACAGGGAACCATCTGTGAGGGGCTCGATCGGGCGCGAAAACTGAAGGGCGACTAGCCGGAGCCTTCGATCCCGTAGGACCCGCCGAGACCGTACCGACCACTCTCGACCCACTCGCCTTTCTCCCAGCCGCAGGCCGGACAGACGTCCTCGTGCCAGTCGAACTCCTCGCTACACCGCTGGCACATGACCTGACGGGGTGGGCTGTCCTCCGCGAGCTGCCGGTCGTCGCTCTCGTCGTTCGATGCCATCCCCCTTCCCTACACCACGAACCATCATATACGTTCGGGAGGGTCGGCCTCAGACGATCCCGTTGTCGCGCAGGAGGTCGGCGAGAACGTGGACGTAGAGCACGACTCCGGTCAGGAACGCGATCGGCCGACTCACCCGCGACCAGAGCCAGGTCAGCACGCCGCCGACCACGACGTGGCTCAGGATCCGGAGGCTCGCCATCCCGCCCGTCCCCTCGAAGAGGTTCTCTTGGTCGGTGAAGACGCGCATCGGGTTCCGGAGCACGTCCACGGTGTGTCGCCAGTCGCCGACGCGGAGCCGTGCGAGCACGAAGTGGTCGAGGTCGATCAGCACGCCGAGCCCGACGCCGTAGGCCGCGAGCAGCCCCAGACGACGCGAGGGGTAGCGATCGCGGAGTTTCGCGAGGACGACGCCGACCACCGGGACCGATAGCAGGAAGTGCTCGCCGGAGTTCATGACTCCAGTAGAACGGTCGTCGCGGTGTGTTTTTCGTTCCTACTCCGTCGCCTCGATCGAGAACGTCGGGCCGTCGTCGGTGTCCTCGATCTCGACGCCGAGGGCTTCGAGTTGGTTCCTGAGATCGTCGGCGCGGTCGTAGTTGCCGGCGGCGCGTTCGGCCTCGCGGGTTTCGAGCACGAGTTCGACGAGTTCGTCCGCAAGCCGCACGTCCCCCTCGTCCTCCGCCTCGCCGAAGCTCAGCCCGAGCACCCCGCCGCCGAGCTCCTCGAACGTCTCGACCACCGCCAGGAGCCCCTGATAGTCGTAGGGCTCGCCGGCGGCCCCGCGGTCGTCGAGGTGGCGGTTGACGACCGTCGAGAGTTCGAGTAGTGAGGCGAGCGCGCCCCGGGTGTTGAAGTCGTCGTTCATCGCGGCCTCGAACGCCTCACGGGTATCGTTCGTCGAGTCACGGAGGACACTGTCGGGCGATTTCGAGGACGTGTGCGAACCGTCGAGCACCGTCTCGGCGCGCTCGTGGGTGCGTTCGAGGCGCGCCGCCCGCTCGACGGCCTCCTCGATGGCGTCCTCGCTGTAGGTCTGGGTGGTGTTGTAGCTTCCCGAAAGCAAGAACGTGCGGACCGCGTTGCGGCCGTACGTCGCGAGCGCCTCCTCAACAGTAATAAAATTCCCGAGGCTGGTGCTCATCTTCTCCTCGCCCATCGCGAAGAGGTCGGCGTGGAGCCAGTAGCGGGCGAATTCCTTCCCTGTAGCGGCCTCGCTCTGGGCGATCTCGTTTTCGTGATGTGGGAAGACCAGGTCCCGCCCGCCGACGTGGACGTCGATGGTGTCGTCGAGGTGGGTCATGCTCATCGCCGAGCACTCGATGTGCCAGCCCGGTCGGCCCGGCCCCCACGGCGAGTCCCAGACCTCACCGCTCGGCGGGTGGTCCCCGACCGGGCGCTCGTCGGGGCGATGGTCGGCGAGCGCGTTCGGCGAGACCCCGTCGGCCTTCCAGAGCGCGAAGTCGGCGGCGTGACGTTTCTCGGAGCGCTCGTCGGCCTCGCCCTGGGCCTCGATGTCGTCGAGGCGCTGGTTCGAGAGTTTGCCGTACTCCTCGAACGTCGTGACGTCGAAGTACACCGACCCGTTCGACTCGTAGGCGTAGTCCTTCTCGACCAGCGTCTCGACGAGGTCGATTATCTCGGGGACGTGTTCTGAGACCCGTGGGTAGACCTCGGCGCGTTTGAGCCCCAGCGCGCGCATGTCGGCGAGGGTTCGCCGGATGAAGCCGTCCGCGACCGCGTTCTCGGAGTCACCGAGGTCGTTTTCCCCGACGCGGGCGACGATCTTCTCGTTCACATCAGTAAAGTTCTCGACGTGGCGGACGTCGTAGCCGAGGAACTCGAGCCAGCGGTGCATCACGTCGACGTGGGCCCAGGTGCGCGCGTGGCCGAGGTGAGCGCGGTCCGAGACCGTGAGCCCGCAGTAGTAGAGGAGAACGGAGTCGGGGTCGCGTGGCTCGAACGGCTCGCGCTCGCCGGTCAGGGTGTTCTCGACGCGCAGCGTCATGGGGTTCCTACGCGTTCGAGCGTTTCAATCCGTCGGAGTCCCCACAACCGGGACCGCCGACAGCGCGTTCTCGACCGTACGCACGGCGTCGGGGGCGTCACGCCGCTCCACGACCACGACGAGCGCGTCGCCGGCGACCCCCGCGGCCTCGGCCTCGATGGCCTCGACGGCGAACCGAGAGAGGACGTGTCCGAGCGCGGCGGGATCGACCGCGCCCGTGGCGAGCACCCCCGTGAGCGAACCCCCGTCCGCGAACGTGCTGTCGCCGACCGCGAGCACGGTATCCTCCGGATCGGCATCGGTCGCGGGGCCGATCCCGCTTCGCATCGTGACCCGTGCCTCGCGGGAGGCGGTCTCGGGGTCGGGGAGGGCCTCGGCGTAGCGCCGGAGCGCGGCCGCGACGGGTTCCGCGTCCCCGATATCGAGGAATCGCGCGGCGGCGGTGTAGTTGATGACCCCGGCCCGGAGCGCCTCGTGGACGAACGGCTGTTCGTGGACGGCGCGTCTGGTCTCGGCGGCGACGGACATGGTTCGAGGTCGACGAGGACCACGAAAAGACCGACGACTCCATCGGGGATCCGACGACGTCGTGCCGAGCACACCACCGTCATGCAGCCAGTGGCCGTCGCACACGATTTATCCGACCGGCGGTCGTACGGTCGGGGGTATGACGGACACCGATGTCGCGATCGTCGGCGGTGGCCCGGCCGGACTCAGCGCGGCGCTGTTCACCGCGAAGAACGGGCTGGAGACCCAGTTGTTCGACACCGACCAGACGTGGATGCACAAGGCCCACCTGTTCAACTACCTCGGGATCGAGAGCGAGGACGGTTCGGCGTTCATGGAGGACTCGCGCGCCCAGGTCGACGAGTTCGGCGTCGAGCGCCACCAGGGGGCAGAGGTCACCGCCGTCGCGGAGAACGACGACGGCTTCACCGTCTCGACCGAGGACGAGGAGTACGAGGCGAGCTACGTGGTTCTGGCGACGGGCGCGAAGCGCGACCTCGCCGAGGAGTTGGGCTGTGCGTTCACCGACGAGGACGTGGTCGACATCGACGTGACGACCGAGACGAGCGTCGAGGACGCCTACGCGACGGGCGCGATGGTCCGCGCCGAGGAGTGGCAGGCGGTCATCGCCGCGGGCGACGGTGCCGCGGCGGCGCTCAACATCCTCACGAAGGAGAAAGGCGAGCACTACCACGACTTCGACGTGCCCGACGACGCTCAGAACTCGTAGTCGAGTTTCGTGCCAACCGGACGTGCGTCGCACGTCTGGTGACGCCGAATAACCGGGAAACACAACCCGTAAACACGCACTCGTCGTCGAAGCGCGTGTGAGCACCCGTTCGGTCGTCGGTATCGAGCGCGGGACGCTACCGTTCGTCGCGCTCGGGGTCGCCGTGGTCGCGGTGAGCACCAGCGCCATCCTGGTTCGGTACAGCGCCGCGCCGAGCCTCGTGAAGGCGTTCTACCGGGTGCTCTTCACGACCCTCTTGCTGCTGCCGTTCGCCCTCGTTCGCCACCGCGACGCGTTCGCCCGGCTCACCCGTCGGGATTGGCTGGCTGCGGGGGCTGGCGGCGTCGCGCTCGCGCTCCACTTCGCGTCGTGGTTCGCGAGCCTCGAACTCACGAGCGTCGCGGCCTCGGTGACGATCGTCCAGTGTCAGGTGCTCTTCGTGGCGGCCGGCGCGGCGGTGTTCCTCGACGAGTTCGTCACCCGGCGTACCGTCGCGGGGATGCTCCTCGCGCTCGTCGGGATCGTGGTGCTCTCGGTCGGCGATGCGTCGGGGGGCGTGGTCGCGGGCAGTGCCCCGCTCGTCGGTGACGCGCTCGCGGTAGCGGGGGCGGCCTTCTCGGCGGGCTACGTCCTCGTGGGGCGGGTGCTCCGCCAGCGCATCCCGCTGATCCCCTACGTCGTCGTGGTCTACTCGGCCTGTACCGTGGTGCTCCTCGCGCTCGTTCTCGCCGACGGCGCACCTCTGACGGACTACCCGCCGCGCGAGTGGCTGCTCTTCCTCGGGATGGCCGTCGGCCCCGGCGTCTTCGGGCACACGGTCCTCAACTGGGCGCTCGGTCACCTCGAATCCAGCGTCGTCAGCGCCTCGCTGCTCGGCGAACCCGTGGGGAGCGCGCTGCTCGCGCTCGTGTTGCTCGGCGAGGTCCCGACCCCCGCGACCGTGGTCGGCGGCATGGTGATCCTGGCTGGAATCACCGTCGTGGCGCGCGCACGCGGTCGGCGCGAACGACAGTGAGTGCCGACCGCGAATCGGCGTGCGAGGTCTGCGCGAGCGACGCGAGCGCGGGCTTGACAGAGCAAAGCTCTGCCAGTGGATGAACGAAACGAGCGGAGCGAGTGAAGCGAATCGGTTGGGGAGGCTCGTGGCTGTTGCGGGGCGGTGCTGTGCGGAGCGGTTGCGGTGGGTGGTAAGTGGTTGTACCGCGAACGAGCGGCGCGAGGTTCGACTGAAAGGAGAACCTCGATGCGAACGGGGAACGAGGCGTGGCCGACCACCGGGAGGTGGTTCGAAAATCGGAGATTTTCGTCACTGAGCGGAGCGAAGCTCCGCGAGGTCCAAAAGAGTCGGAGACTCTTTTGACGATCACGAGAGAGCTTTGCTCTCTCGAACGACCACGACGCGAACGGCGACCGCAGGAAGCCGTGAGCGGAGTGACCCGTGAGCGAAGCGAGCGAGCGGCCCTTCTTAGTCCGCTGGAAGAGCTCCGCTCTTCCAAGCTCTGTCTCGCTTCGCTCGACAGAACAGGTTTTTGCTCGTCGGGTGCGCTCACCGCGTTCGCGCACCACTCCTCACAAAAAAGTGGCTTTTAGATATTGTCGACGATCTCGTCGGCGAACTCGCTGGTGGCGAGCTTCTCGCCGCCGTCGATCTGGCGGTGGATGTCGTAGGTGACCTTCTTCGAAGAGATAGCGCCCTCGACGGCGTCGTAGATCTTCTGGGAGGCGTCGTCCCAGCCCATCTGGTCGAACATGAGGCGACCCGAGAGGATCATCGCGGTCGGGTTGGCCTCATCGTTACCGGCGTGTTTCGGGGCGCTCCCGTGGACGGGTTCGGCGAGCACGCGGCCGTCGCCGAGGTTCGCGCCGGGGGCGATCCCCAGCCCGCCGATCTGTGCGCCGGCGGAGTCGGAGAGGTAGTCGCCGTTGAGGTTCGGCATCGCGAGCACGTCGTACTCCTCGGGTCGGAGGAGGAGCCACTGGAGCATCGCGTCGGCGATGCGGTCGTTGACCACGACGGTGTCCTCGGGGACGTCGCCGTCGCGCTGTTCCCAGAGGGTGTCCTCGGTGATGACCTCGTCGCCGTACTCCTCGTTTGCGACCTCGAAGCCCCAGTCGCGGAACTGGGCTTCGGTGAACTTCATGATGTTACCCTTGTGGATCAGGGTCACGGAGTCGCGGTCGTTCTCGAGGGCGTAGTCGATCGCGCGGCGCACGAGGCGTTTCGTCCCGAACTCGGTGATCGGCTTGATGCCGATCCCGACCTCGCCCTCGTGGATGGTGTTGTCGTAGCCCATCTCCTCTTCGACGAACTCACGGACCTGCTCGACCTCCTCGGTGCCCTGTTCCCACTCGATGCCGGCGTAGACGTCCTCGGTGTTCTCCCGGAAGTTGACCATGTCCATCGCGTCGGGGTCCTTGACGGGGGAGGGAACGCCGTCGATGTGGTAGGTCGGCCGGACGTTGGCGTAGAGGTCGAGGCGTTTGCGGAGCGCGACGTTGAGGCTGCGGTAGCCCGCGCCGACGGGGGTCGTCAGCGGACCCTTGATCCCGACGTTGAACTCCCGGAAGGCTTCGAGGGTGTCCTCCGGCAGGTTCTCGTCGTAGCGCTCACGTGCGGACTCGCCGGCGTAGAGGCGCATCCAGTTGATCTCGCGACCCGTCGCCTCGGCGGCCGCGCCGAGGACCTTCTGGGCGGCGGGGCCGATGTCGACGCCGATGCCGTCGCCGTGAATGATCGGGATGATGGGGTCGTCGGGGACGTCGAAACCGCCGTCTACGGCTTCGATCTGCGAACCGTTCGTCGGGACTTCAACCCGGTCATAAGACATACCGAGAATTCTATCGGACGCGCTAAAAGGGCTGTCTTTCTCGCCAGCGGGTCGGTTCGGGAGGGTTATTCGTCCCCCGGACGAGCCACTGCCGTGCAGCTCATCGTTCACGGCGGTGCCGGCGAGACGCCCGACGAACCCGACCGACGGCAAGCGGTCCTCGACGACGCCGTCGCGGTCGGTGCCGAGGAAGCCAGCCCCGTACAGGCGGTCGTCGCCGCCGTCGGCGTGCTCGAATCCAGCCCGCGGTTCAACGCCGGCGTCGGCGGGGCGGTCCAGTCCGATGGAATGGTCAGAACCGACGCGGGCCTGATGACCCACGACAGGCGGGTCGGGGCGGTCTGCTCGATGCCGGGCGTCGAGCACGCCGCCAGGGTCGCTCGCGTCGTGATGGACGAGACCCCACACGTCTTCGTCTCGGGCAAGCACGCCGTCGCGCTCGCCGAGGAGTTCGGGGTCGGGATCGACGTGGACCTCACGACCGACCGAACCCGCGAACGGTGGGTCGACGCCGACCCGCCAGCCGACCCGCGCGACCACCTCGACTGGGTCCGCGAGCAGTACGGCGGGTCGGATACCGTCGGTGCGGTCGCAGTGGACGACGAGGGACGGGTCGCGGCCGCGACCTCGACGGGCGGGCGGTGGGCGGCGCTCGCGGGTCGCGTCGGGGACGTCCCGCAGGTCGGCAGCGGCTTCTTCGCCACACCTGCCGGCGGCGCGAGCGCGACCGGGGCGGGCGAGGACATCGTCCGCGTGACGCTCACACGGGAGGCCGTCCGACAGCTCGAATCCGGTGTGAGTCCGCAGACCGCCGCCGACCGCGCGCTCGCCGAGTTCGACGAGGTCACGGGCTCGACGGCGGGGCTGATCGTGCTCGACAGCGAGGGGCGGGCGGGCAGCGCGTACAACTCGGCCGCGATGCAGACGAGCTCCACTGAGTCCTGAGAACGCCAGACATATGCCCCGAACCGGCGTAGTCGGGGTATGAGCGACGAATCGGTGGACCTCGACGCCGAGCAGTACGAGAAACACCGCGAAGCGGGTGAAATCCTCGCCCAGGTCCGCGAGGAGGCCGCCGAGCGGGTCGAGGTGGGTGAGTCCCACCTCGACGTCGCCGAGTGGACCGAGGAGCGCATCCGCGAGCTCGGCGGCGAACCCGCCTTCCCGGTGAACATCTCGATCGACGAGGAGGCCGCCCACGCCTCGCCGAGCGCCGACGACGAGACCACCTTCGGCGAGGAGATGGTCAACCTCGATATCGGGGTCCACATCGACGGCTGGCTCGCCGACACCGCCGTCACAGTAGACCTCTCCGGCAATCCCGACCTCGCCGAAGTGCCCGAGCGGGCGCTCGACGCCGCGCTCGAACTCGTCGAAGCCGGCGTCGAGACGGGCACGATCGGCGCGCAGATCGAGGACGTCATCGAGGACGCGGGCTTCAAACCGGTCGTCAACCTGACGGGGCACGGCCTCGCGCGCTGGGAACAGCACACCCCGCCGAACATCCCGAACCGGGCGGTGAGCCAGAGCGTGACCCTCGACGTCGGCGACGTGGTCGCGGTCGAGCCCTTCGCAACCGACGGCAGCGGGAAGGTCGGCGAGGGCAACAAGGTCGAGATATACGGTCTCGACCGGGAGGGGTCGGTCAGGAACAACGACGCACGCGCGGCGCTCGACCAGATCACCGAGGAGTTCCGGACCCTGCCGTTCGCCGCCCGGTGGCTCGACGTCGACCGCCCCGAGATGGCGCTCCGGCGGCTCGAACGCCAGAACCTCGTCCACAGCTATCCGGTGCTCAAGGAGGACGAGGGCAACCTCGTGAGTCAGAAGGAACACACCGTCATCGTCACCGAGGACGGCTGTGAGATAACCACCCAGCGCTGAGGTGAGACACGACGGTCGACGAACGGAACCGAGACGAGTTCTGCTGCAACTCCACTGTTCGGCCCCCTCAACAGCGTCGCTGGTATCGAACCGAAGCGTCCCCACGACGGTTGGTGACCGAGGGAGTTAGTCGGCAGTGAGTTGGGGAAATGCCACTTCCCAACGGTGGTCGTCGGGGTCGGCGAAGTAACCGGAGTAACCACCCCAGAAGGTCTCCTGGGCCGGTTTCACGACACGTCCACCGGAAGACGCTGCCTCGTCGAGAACCGCATCGACCTCCTTCTTCGTCGATACGTTGTGGGCGATGGTGATGCCGGAGAAGCCGCTGTCGTCCGCAGCAACCTCCGCGTCTTCGGCGAGCAGGTCCCGTGGATAGAGCGAGAGCCACGCTCCGTCGAGGGAGAAGAACGCGACATCGCTGTCGTCCTCCCGGTCCCGCATCGGTAACCCGAGACCGTCCCGGTAGAATCGGATGGATGCAGCGAGGTCCGATACACCGAGTGTGACGAGGGTGATCCGTGGGTCCACAGGAAGGGAAGGGGCTCAGTGACGATAAGTCATCTCGGCGGACTTGCCGATCGAAGCGAGCGACCACGTCGTGAACGAGGGTCAAAGTTCTCACGGGGTCGACAGCACCGACCGCGCCCTCCCGTCTACTCGATCGGGTTCGTGCGTACCACGGTCAGGTCCCTGTCGGGACCGATGCCGACGGCGTAGACGGGCGTATCGAGTTCGTCGCCGAGGTAGTCGAGATACGTCCGCGCGTTCTCGGGGAGCGCGTCGTAGCCGCTCGCGGCGACCGCCTCCCAGTCGGCGTCCGCCCAGCCCTCGAAGTCCTCGAGAACCGCCTCGCACTCGCTCCAGCGCTCGGTGGTCGCGGGCATCGTGTGCCGTTCCTCGCCGTCGAGGTCGTAGGCGTGGCCGACCTTCACTTCGTCGAGGCCCGCGAGGGTGTCGACGTGGTTGACCGCGAGGCCGGTGAAGCCGCTGGCGCGGGTCGCGTGGCGGAGCATCGGCATGTCGAGCCAGCCGACGCGGCGCGGCCGGCCCGTGACGGTGCCGTACTCGCCGCCCTCGTCGCGGATGTAGCTCGCGAGTTCTTCGACCTCGTCCGGCGCGTCGCCCTCGTAGCCGGGCGTGTCGCCCTCGACGCCAGCGAGTTCGGTCGGCATCGGGCCGCTCCCGACGCGCGTGAGGTAGGCCTTGACGACCCCGACGACCTCGCCGTCGCCGACGACGGACGGGCCGAGCCCCGTTCCCGTCGCGGCACCGCCCGCGGTGGGGTTCGAGGAGGTCACGTAGGGGTAGTTGCCGTGGTCGATGTCGATCAGCGTGCCCTGGGCCCCCTCGAACATCACCCGCCGGTCGTCGGCGAGGCGGTCGGCGAGGAACTCGCCGGCGTGGACGAGCATCCCCTCGGTTTCGAGGCGCTCGGCGTAGCCGTGGTACTCCTCGTAGAGGGCGTCGACGTCGAACTCGTCGCCGACCTCGGCCCCGAAGACGTCCTCGGCGAGCGCGCGTTTCTGCGGGACGACGTACTCCAGTTTGTCCCGGAGGACGTCCGGGTCGACGAGGTCCCCGACGCGAAGCCCGCGCCGTCCCGCTTTGTCCTCGTAGGTCGGCCCGATGCCGCGACCGGTGGTGCCGACGACCTCGCCGCCCTCGTCCTTCGCCGTCTCCTCGATGCCGTCGAGAACGCGATGGTAGGGGAAGATCACGTGCGCGCGGCGGGCGACCCGAACGTCCGGGTCGAGGCCGCGCTCGCGGAGCGCGTCTATCTCCTCGAACAGCGTGGCGGGGTTGACGACGCAGCCGTTGCCGAGCACGCCGGTCTTGCCGCGGACGACGCCGCTCGGCACGAGCGAGAGTTTGTAGGTCTCGCCCTCGTGGACGACGGTGTGGCCGGCGTTGTCGCCGCCCTGGTACCGACAGACGACGTCGACGTGCTCGCTCCAGCGGTCGACCATCCCGCCTTTGCCCTCGTCGCCGAGCTGTGCGCCGACGATGGTGACTGTCATGTCCGAGAGTTCGCCGTTCGGGATAAACCGATTACGGTGTGTCGACGACCGTGCTCGTGGAAATCCGACCGTCGGGCGGCCCGTGTGCGGCCGCCGTGACGCGTTCGAGGCGGAGGCCAGAAAGTATATGGTATCTGCTACCAAATCCGGACGAACGGAACGAGAGGTGGTACTGCCGGCGGGCGTGGCAGAACCTTTAAAACCCTCTCTCACGAGTTAACAAGTGCCATGATAGACAGACTCGAAAAAGAGGTCGACATGCTCGAACGCCACCTCCAGGTCCTGCGGATGGTGATCGAGAGCGAACCGATCGGCATCGTGAAGATGTCCAACGAGACCGGCTACCCGCATCACAAGGTGCGGTACTCGCTTCGCGTCCTCGAGGAGGAATCCCTGATAGAGCCCTCGAGCCAGGGCGCGATCACCACCGACCACACCGAGGAGTTCGTCGACGACCTCGACGGCAAGGTCGACGGGATCGTCGAGAAACTCGACGGCATGAAGATCGGCGCGGCGGCCGAGGCCTGACCTACTCCTTCTCGTTCGCTCGCCACTCCCGGCGAAGCAATCCATACATGAGCGTATCGCGGTACTCGCCGTCGACGAACCGAGCCTCGCGGCCGCGACCCTCCTGCGTGAAGCCGAGCGATTCGAGCACGCCACGCGAGGCGGCGTTGTAGTCGAAGGCGTGGGCCGCGATGCTGTGGATGTCGTAGGTTCGAAAGAGGCTCTCGACCGCGAGCGCGACCGCTTCGGTCCCGTAGCCCTCACCGTGATGCTCCGGTGTGAGCCAGTAGGCCAGCATCGGGCGATCCCAGTCGACGTGGGTGGCGTTGACCACGCCGATGGGTGTGGTCTCGTCCTCCGCGGGATGGCCCGGCCCCGCTTCCTCGTCATCGAGACAGACGAGGAAGTTGGCGTGGTCGTCGCTCTCGATGAACTCCTCGAAGCCCTCCTCGACTTGGTGTTCGTTCTCGTGACCGACCACACCGAGCGGGTAGCGGATCGCGGGGTTGGCGTGGCCACGCTGGACGAACGCGCTGTCGTCGCGCTCGATCGTCCGGAGCGTGACCCGCTCGCCGGCCTCGACGCGTGCGCCTGGCATGCACGAAGGTTCGAAACCCGACACATACGCGTTCCGAAACGTGGCTACGGCGAGTCGTCGAGCAGTGTGGTCGGGTCACAGACCGCCTCCTCGGGCGCTGGGTCGATCGAGACGGCGACATCGGCGACGGTGTCGGAGTCGGGGAACACGACGGTCGCATCGGTCAGGAGCGGCGCGACGAGACCGGCGGCGACGGTGCCCGCGAGCGCGAGCGGCGCGCGGACCGCGACCGTCCTTCCGGCATCCATTCCGACGCGTTCGACGGCCCGTTCGGCCCCATCGAGCAGGTCGGCGTGGCTGAACGACGCGTCGGCGGTGAGCACGGGGTCGTCGGTAGCCACCGCGGACGGTGCGAGCGTCGGGTTCTGGCTCCAGACGTCGCGTTCGAAGTAGCGCGCGCCGGGGTCGTCGGGTTCGGCCCCGTAGGCGACCGGCGTGCTCCCGGGCGGGAGGTCGAATCGGTCGAGATCGTCGGTCGGCGCGACGACCGCTCGGAGGTCGTTCTCGTCCGACGGGTCGAAGCGAACCACCGCACCGAGCGACGCCGTAGCGAGGAACGCGAGTACGGCTTCGGGGGTGCGGCCGACGAGGCCGACGGTGTGGCCGGCCCGAACCCCGCACTGATGGAGGAGGTTGCTCACCTTCCAGGCGTTCGTGAGGAGACGATGGGTGTCGTACTCGCGGCCCGTTCGGTCGTCCCGGAGCGCGAGGCGGTCGTTCCGGCGCTCGCGTGCGAGGAGTCCGCGGAGGGTGTCCATGACCGACGGTTCGAGCGGCCCGCTCAAAGTCCCGCCGACCCGGGACGGTCGGTGGGTGCGGTTGGCGCGCGGCCTGCGCGCCGTCCGGCGGGTGGCGCGCAACGCCCGTGCGAGGGAGTCGGCTGGGGAGGTCCGTGGCGCGGGGCGGAGGCGGTGCGGCGAGCAGTCGGTCCTCGTTCGGTCCGTCATTCGGCTCTCGATCGGTCCGTTGTCCGGCTCTCGGTCGGTGTTTCCGTAACACGGCGATCCGACCCCGAATCCCCGGCGGAACTGCAAAGCGGTCCCTCACTACACACGGGACGCGATCGACCGCCGGTCGGGAACCAGGAAACCACGAAATCACGGGGCCACGAAGCGGTTCACTCGTCCCGAAAGTCGGGTCAGGGGATGAACTCGAACGGGACGGGCGTGAAACAGAGCACGCCGAGCGCGAAGGTGACGAACCCGAGGAGGAGCCGTTTGCCGTCGAGCGCCTCGTCGTATATCGGGGTCGTGGGACCCGCGTAGGCGAAGCCCATCGTGAACACCCCCCAGAACATCCAGAGGAAGACCGCGTTGAACGCGGCGTCCTGGACGTAGTAGAGGTAGGCCGCGAGGCCGAACAGCGCGGCGGGCACAAGCGCGCCGATGGTGGCCTGGCGCTTACCCAGCATCGCGCGCACGAGGTGGCCGCCGTCGAGCTGTCCCACCGGGATCAGGTTGAGGAAGGTCACGAACATCCCGACCCAGCCCGCGAACACGACGGGGTTCACCGTCTCCCGCCCCGGATAGTCGAGCGGCTGGCCGACGAGGTCGGCGAGGCCGCGGATCAACACCGGATAGTGGAACTCGATCGGGAAGCCGGGGTCGGCGACCGGCGGGAGGAACAGGCCCACGACGGTGACGAGACAGGCCACCACGAGCCCCGCGAGCGGGCCCGCGACCCCGATGTCGAACAGGGTTTTCCGGTCGGGCATCCGACCGCGCATTCGGATCACCGCCCCCATCGTCCCGATGACGTTGGGCAGCGGGATGAAGTACGGGAGGCTAGCGTCGACGCCGTGATATCGGCTCAGGGCGTAGTGGCCGAGTTCGTGGACCCCGAGCACGCCGAGGACGGCGACCGCGAACGGCCAACCGGCCAGGATGTCGAGCGGGCCGTCGACCGCGACGCCGTACCACTGGCTCCCGGCGTAGAGCGTCGAGACGACCGTGAGCCCCGCGAACAGCAGATTGGTCCACGGAACGCCGTCGAGCCCCGTCGAGTGCGGGGTGGCGACGAGGACGTGGCGCTGCCGGGAGAGTTCGACCCCGGTGAACGGGTCGCGCTCGGTGTACGTGTCGGTCGTGAGCCGTACCTCGTAACCCCGGTCGCGGAACACCGGCCAGAGTCGGCGTTCGAGGCGGTCGCCGGGAACCAGCGCCCGACCGTAGTACCGGAGCTGGTCGCCGTCGACCCGGCGCTGGCTGACGCGAAACAGCCCGGCGAACGCTTCGGCCGGCGGACCGCGTTCGTCCATTGTCGAAGCTATGTGAGGGTTCGGTATAAACGTACAGACCCGCTCCGGTAGCCGACGTCAGCGGGAACCGATGCGGGTGTAAACAGGTTGGGACAGCCGTGGGAACTCCACCGAACGATGGGACGCGGTGGGGAGGGCGGTTGGACCGCGGGATTGCGACCGGCGGGATGACGGGCCGGTCGCGGCGGGACGGATGGACGCCGGCGATTCAGGCCGGCGCGACGCGCCACGTCGTCGCGCTGGTGTACGACCACTTCTCGATCTCGAGGGTGGTCGCCGAATCCGTGAGCTTACACATCAACGCGCCGATCTCCTTCGGCGAGAGGCCGACCTCGTCCGCGATGAACTTGCTCTTGAAGTAGAGCTCGCCGTCGGCCGCGTTGCGTTCGAGGTACGCTTCGAGTCGCTGTTCTTTCGTGGTCGAGTCGACCCCGGAGGGCTGTGTCGTGCTCATTGTGGCGTCCACTTGCATCCAGGCCGTACCATGTATTATACCCGACAGATGCTTCGGGTTGCTTCGGGTCCCTTCAGCCACAAAATCGAACGTGGAGTGATTTCACGACGCTTCGAGAAACCGTTAGACGTTTTATCAAGCCTACAGAGCTATTTGATCGGCTATCCATCCGTGATAAAATCACGCGGGTAGCGAGCGCTCGTCGAGCGGGAGATCGGGCGTTTTCCGGCAAAATTTTCTCGTTCCGGCTCGGGTCGAGGGTCCGCCGCGGTTCACGCGCGTTCGTGGACCCAGAACTCCCCGTCGGTCGTGCGCTCCTTTTTGAAGATCGGAACCTCGGCTTTCAGCCGGTCGATGCCGTCCTCGACCGTTCGAAAGGCCTCGCGCCGGTGGCCGGCGAGCACCACCACGAAGACGATGTCCTCGCCTGCCTCGATCAGTCCCGTTCGATGGTGCATCAGCACCCGGTGGACGCCGTCGCGGGACTCCAGCTCCTCGGCGATCGCCGCCATCTTTCGGTCGGCCACGCCTTCGTAGGTCTCGAATTCGAGGGCTTCGGTCGGTGCGTCATCCGCCGAGTCCTTCGCCCGGACCCGACCCGTGAACGTCGCGATCGCGCCCGCTCGGTCGGCATCGGGGTCGGTTTTCACCGCCTCGACCAGCGAGTCGAGCGTGACGTACGGTTCGAGTTCGTCGACCGTCGTCGAGACCGCGTCGAGGTCGATCCCGTCGGCCTCGGGAGCCGTCGCGATGGTCGGCCCGGCGTGGTCGCGGTCCCCGAGAACCACCGCGGGGAGGTCCCGACCCGAGAACCCCTCGATGACCGCGTAGTCGTGGTCGGGAACGAGGTCGTCGAGGAGCGCTGAGAGGGGACGGTGGTCGCCGGTGGCGAACCAGCCGTCGTCGCTCACGCCGTAGGTCGCGCTCGCCCCTGCCGCGCGGTGGCGCGCCGTGTCCTTCCCCTGGGTATCGATATCGGGGGCGTGGTCGAGGTGTTTCACCGTGGCGACGCGCCCGTCGAGGCGGGGGAGGAGCCGTTCGACCAGCGTCGTCTTGCCCGCGTCCGAGGGCCCGACGACGGCGAAGACCTTCATGCCGACGGGAGGGTCGGCCGTCGCTTGTACCCTTCGGCGGGGTTGACAATCCTTATGGGCGCGTCCGGGCAACCGGAGCCAATGAAAATCGTTCTCTCCCTCGGCGGCAGCGTGCTCGCGCCCCGGGACCCGGAGCGCGTCGGTGCACACGCCGAAGTCATCGAGGACCTCGTGAACGAAGGTCACTCCGTGGGGGTCGTCGTCGGCGGCGGCACCATCGCCCGCGAGTACATCCACACCGCACGCGCGCTCGGCGCGAACGAGATCGAACTCGACCAGTTGGGTATCGACACCACTCGGGTCAACGCCCGGCTCCTGATCGCGGCGCTCTCGGAACGCGCGGTGACCAGCCCCGCGACCGACTACGAGACCGCAGGCGAGGCGCTCCGGCGCGACGAGGTCGCCGTCATGGGCGGGATCGCACCGGGTCAGACCACCGACGCCGTGAGCGCCGCGCTCGCCGAGTACGCCAACGCCGACCTGCTGGTCTACGCGACGAGCGTCCCCGGCGTCTACAGCGCCGACCCCGCGGCGGACGACGACGCCCACCGCTTCGAGGAGCTCTCGGCGACCGAACTCGTCGACGTGATCGCGGACATCGAGATGACCGCCGGCGCGTCGGCCCCCGTCGACCTCCTCGCGGCGAAGATAATCGAGCGCTCGGGCGTCCGAACGGTGGTCCTCGACGGCACCGACCCCGCACGCGTCGCGCGCGTCGTCACCTCGGGCGACCACGACGGCACCGACATCGTGCCCGAGGGCAGCGACGAACCCACCTACTGGGCGATGAATGACTGACGACGACCCCTACATCCTGGGCGGGCCACAGCCCCACGACTTCTGGGCCGAATCGGTCGCGGAGCGGGTACTCGAACGCGAACCCGAGGACCCCATCGTGATCAAGGGCGGGATCTCGCCGTCTGGCGTGCCCCACCTCGGCAACATGAACGAGGTCCTCCGTGGGTACTTCGTCGCCGAGGCACTTCGTGGGCGGGGACGAACAGTCAAGCAGGTCTTCACCGCCGACGACCGCGACCCGCTGCGAAAGCTGCCCCGCAAACTCGCCGACCTCGATGGGAACATCGTGGGCCTCGGCGACGTCGACGCCGGCGCGCTCGGGCGCAATCTCGGGAAACCCTACACCGCGATCCCCGACCCGTTCGGCTGCTGTGACTCCTACGGGGAACACTTCTCGAACCTGATCGAACGCAGCGCCGACGCGCTCGGGATCGACGTCGAGATGGTCTCGAACACCGAACGCTACGAATCCGGCGCGTTCGAGGAGGTGACACGAACCCTGCTCGAAGGTCGTGAGGAAGCGAGGAACGTGCTCGCGAACTACCAGGACAAGGTCGACGACGACTACGTCCCCTTCCGCCCGATCTGTGCCGAGTGCGGGCACGTCACCGAGACGAACGCCGTCACGAGCGTCGACCTCGATGCCGGCACCGTGGAGTACGTCTGTGGCGACATCGAGGCCGGCGGGCAGGTCATCGAGGGCTGTGGGCACGAGGGCACCGCCACCTTCCGGGAGGGCAAACTCCCGTGGCGCTTCGAGTGGCCCGCCCAGTGGCAGGTGCTGGGGGTGGACTTCGAGCCGTTCGGCAAGGACCACGCCGAGGGCTCGTGGCCGAGCGGGGTCGACATCTCCCGGAACGTGCTGGGGGACGAACCACCGCTCGGGATGGCCTACGAGTGGTTCACGCTCGATGGCGAGCCCTTCTCCTCCTCCGCGGGGCACGTCATCATGGTCCAGGACGTCCTCGAGTTCCTCGAACCCGAGGTACTCAGGTACTTCTTCACGAAGGACCCGAGCCGGGCGCGGGACTTCTCGGTCGAGCGCGCGGACCAGCTCGTAGACGAGTTCGACGCGTTCGAGCGGACGTATTTCGAGGATGATGACGAACGAACCGCCGCCGCGTACCCGCCGGTCGCCGCGACCGTCGACGAACACCCGATCCGGCTCCCGTACACGTTCGCCGCCGTGCTCGGGATGACCGACGACGGCGACCTCCGCGAGGCGATGGCGCGCCGCGAGAACCACATCCCGGACGAGGCCACGGAGGGAGACGTCGCGGCGGCGCTCTCGCGCGTCGAGTACGCCCGTACCTGGGCCGAACGGACCGACAACGCCTACAACTACCGCCTCGCGACCGACCTCCCGCCGGTCGAATTCGACGAGAACACCGAGGCGGCGCTCGACGACCTCGCGGGGGTCGTGGAGGCGGGTCGCGACGGCGAGGCGATCCAGAGCGAGATCTTCGAGACCGCCCGGAGCCACGATATGGACCCCGGCGACCTGTTCACGGCGGGCTATCGGCTCTTCTTCGACACCGAGCAGGGACCGAAACTCGGGCCGTTCCTCGCCGAACTCGACCGAGCGTTCGTGGTTCGGCGGCTCCGGCGCGAAGGCTGAGTGGCGGCCGGGAACCAAACCCTCATGCCCGACGATTCCTGAGAGTGGCCAATGGTTAGCGCGCTGGTCTGGGTGCTCGCTGGAGTTCTTCTCTACACCGTCGTCGCGACGGCGGCCTCGACGCGGGGGCTCTTGCCCGATGCGGTGCGGGTCTCGGGACCGATCACGACGATCCACACCCAGCGCGGCAAGGCGTTCTTGAACTGGCTCGCGGGGCCAAAGCGGTTCTGGCGGGCGTGGGCCAACGTCGGCGTCGGGATCACGCTGGTGATCATGGTCGGGGCGTTCGCGACCGTGATCTTCAGCGCGGTCCGGATCTTCGAACAGCCCTCGTCGACCCTGATCACCCAGCCCCAGGACGCGCTCGCGATCCCCGGCGTGAACTCGTTCCTGCCGCTCTCGGTCGCGCCCGAGATAATCTTCGGGCTCCTCGTCGGGCTGGTGGTCCACGAGGGCGGTCACGGCCTGCTCTGCCGGGTCGAGGACATCGAGATCACCTCGATGGGGCTGGCGCTGTTCACGTTGATCCCCCTCGGCGCGTTCGTCGAACCCGACGAGGAACAGCAGTTGAAGGCCGAGCGCGGCCCCCAGACCCGGATGTTCGCCGCGGGCGTCACCAACAACTTCGTGCTCACCGTGGTCGCGTTCGCACTCCTGTTCGGCCCGGTGGTTGGGTCGATCGCGGTCGCGCCCGGCGTCGCGGTCGGCGGCGCGCTCCCCGGAACGCCAGCGGCGAACGCCGGGATCGAGAGCGGCGACGTCATCACGGGCGCGGCGGGGCAGAACGTCTCGAACGAGAGCGACCTCGCGGCCGCCCTCGACGACGCGAACCGTTCCGTCGAGGTCACGCTGGACGACGGGAACACGACCACGGTCCAGCGGTCGGTGGTTGTCACCGCCGCGACGCGAGGTGGCCCGACGGGGCTCGGGACGAACGAGTCCAACTCGACGACGATCGCGGCGGTCAACGGGACGCCCGTCGCGACCGAGCAAGGGTTCGAGAGCGCGCTCCGAAACCACACGGTGGCGACCCTCCGGACCACGAACGGCTCCACGACGACCGCACCGATGGGGGCCTACGCGACGCGGATGACCCCGAACGGACCGCTGGCGAACGCGACCGACCAAGGCGGGGAGCCGGTCGTCGTCACTCGGTTCGCCGGCGAGCGGGTGACGAACACCACGACGCTCAGCGACATGCTCGCCGACACCCAGCCCGGCGACACCGCTCGGGTCGAGGCGTTCGTCGAGGGTGAGCGCACGACGGCGAACGTCACCCTGGGTGAGAACCCACAGACCGGGGTCGGGCTGCTCGGTGTGGACCTCCAGCAGGGGACGAGCGGGCTGGTCGTGGACGACTTCGGGATCGATAGCTACCCCGCCGGCGCGTATCTCGACATGCTCGGCGGTGGATCCGGCGGATCGTCCCCGCTGGTAGGGGTCTACACCGCGCTCATACTGCCGCTCGCCGGCATCGCGCTCCCGCAGCTCGGCTACAACTTCCCGGGGTTCGTCGGGACGAACATCGACTTCTACACCGTCACGGGACCGCTCTCGTTCCTCGGCGACGGGGTGTTCGCGCTGGCGAACCTCCTGTTCTGGACCGCCTGGATCAACCTCAACCTCGGTTTCTTCAACTGCATCCCGGCCTTCCCGCTCGACGGCGGCCACATCCTTCGGACCAGCACCGAGGCCGTGGTCTCACGCCTCCCGGTGGGCGGCCGCCGGGCCCTGACGGGAGCGGTGACCACCGCGGTGAGCGTCACGATGCTCGCGGCGCTCGTGGTGATGATCTTCGGCCCGTCGCTGCTCTCGGGGTAGCCGGCCGACTCACAAGACCCTTGTCCGCCACGGCCCTCCGTCCGGCATGGACCGACGGAGACCGCCACGAACCGAGGAGGGCTGGTACGTGCTCCACGATTTTCGGACCGTCGACTGGGACGCGTGGCGCGACGCACCCGAGCGCGAACGCGAGGCCGCCATCGAGGAGGGGGCCGAGTACCTCGCGAGCCACGAGGCCGTCGCGGACGCCGACGCGGGCGGGTCGGCGACGTTCAGCGTACTCGGTAGCGGGGCCGACCTCCTCGTGCTCCACCTCCGGCCGTCGATGGCCGACCTCGACACCGCCGAGCGCCGGTTCGAGACCACCGCGCTCGCCGACTTCACCGAGCAGACCGACTCCTACGTCTCGGTGACGGAGGTCTCGGGCTACATGTCCGAGGAGTACTTCGAGGGCGAGGAAATAGAGGACTCGGGGATGGCGCGCTACATCGAGTCGCGATTGAAGCCCGAGATCCCCGACGCCGAGTACGTCTCCTTCTACCCGATGGACAAGCGCCGCGAGCCCGAGTACAACTGGTACGACCTCCCGTTCGACGAGCGCGCCGACCTCATGAGCGGCCACGGCGACATCGGCCGGGAGTACGCGGGCAAGGTCACCCAGATCATCACGGGCTCCGTGGGTTTCGACGACCACGAGTGGGGCGTGACCCTCTTCGCCGACGACCCCACCCAGATCAAGAAGCTCCTCTACGAGATGCGCTTCGACCCGTCGAGTTCGCGCTACGCCGACTTCGGCCGGTTCCGATTCGGCCGGCGCTTCCCGCCCGCGGACCTCGACGCGTTCCTCGCCGGCGAACCGGTGCCGGCCGAGGGCGATGCGAGCGGGACCGACGCCGGCCACCCACACGGCGACGCCGGCGACGGTCACCATCACGGCGGGTCGAGCGAGACCGACGATGAGGAGGGAGAGGACATGCGGAGTGCGCTCGCCGAGGAGGGTATCTACGCCGGCCAGCCCCACGGCGAGGACGTCCACGCGGTGGTGGTCTACTCCGAGGCCGACCCGGACGAACTCGCGGAGGACGTGGACGGCCTCCGGGGTAACTTCGAGCACTACGATACCCACGTGAAGACCGCGGTCTACGAGCCCCACGAGGCGCGTGACGCCTCCGATACGAGCGGTGAGATCGCGAGCCGAGGCGGCAACGCGGCGGTCGCGAGCATCTGGGAGACCGAGAGCGCCGCCGAGACCGCGAGCGGCTTCCTCTCGGACCTCCCGGGGGTCGTCGCCCGGGCCGAGGCCGAGGAGGGCGAGGCGGTCGACGCGGGGAGCGGGTTCGGCACGATGGGGATGTTCTACACCACCAAGCCGGCCCACCGCGGGGCGTTCGTCGACCGATTCGAGACCGTCGGCGACCTCCTCGCGGAGATGGAGGGCCACCGCGAGACCGACCTCCTCGTGAGCCGCGACGACGAGAACGACATGTTCATCTCCAGCCAGTGGCGCTCGCGCGAGGACGCGATGGAGTTCTTCCGGAGCGAGGCGTTCCGCGAGACCGTCTCGTTCGGTCGTGAGGTCCTCGACGACCGCCCGCGACACGTCTTCCTGACGTAGCCGAACGGTTCCGCGAGCGCCCCGCGGATTCGGAACGACCGTTCAGCGGTCGTCGGCCGTGCCGAACCCGGGACGGTCGTCGACGAGATCCCCGACGTCGTCGAGTTCGGCTCGGAGGCGTTCGACGCCGGGTTTTTCGGTCCGTGAGTGGTTCGCGAGCACCCGAATTCGCTCCTCGCCGACCGGCACGAACCCGCAGCCGAGTTTCCCGGCGGTCGCCCGCAGACCGAGCCCGGCGTCGGCGTCGCCCGCGACCACGCGACGCGCCGGGCTCTCGTGGGACTCGACGGCGAAGTCGAACCCCTCGATGGCGTCGACGAGGTCGTGGCGGTCGACCCCGCGCTCGTCGGCGAGGTCGGCGAGCGCGTTCCCGAGGCTCGTTCGGAGCCCCGAGGTCGTCGAGCGGTTCACGAACCGATGGTCGCGGTCGACGAGGTCCGCGAGCCCGCCGATCCCCGCCGGGTTCCCCGCGGGCACGACCAGTCCCCACTCGCGAGTCCAGCCGCCGAGTTCGGTTCCGGTTTCGACCTCTTCGGCCGCCGAAACGACCGCGAAGTCGGGCACGTCGTCGCGGAGCCGCCGCCGACCGACCCGGCTCCCGTGGCCGAGGTAGCGCGGGCGGTCGAGGCGGTCGAGCAGCCGCGAGAACAGCGGGTCGTCCTCGCCGACGCCGAAGACGGTCGGCGGGCGCACGTCGGGCGAGAAGAGTTCTACGGAAACCCGCTCGTCGCGGTCGAGGTAGGTGACGTCGGCGGGCATCTCGACGATCCCGTCGGCCTCGACGAGGCTGGTGGTCGCGCCGCTGCCCTTGTCCACCGGATAGACGAGCGTCTCGCCGTCCCCGTCGGTTACGAGGCCGACGGGAACCAGCCGGTGGCGGCCCTCGTCGTGGCGTTCCCGGACCGCCATCCGGCCCTCGACGGTCGCGCTCGGCGGGTCGGCACGCCCCGCGGCGCGGCGGATGGCGGGCGCGACGAACGTCCGGAAGATCGAGAGCGCCGAGACGGGATAGCCCGGCAGACCGATGTAGGCCGAGCCATCGGACGCAGGCTGTGTGTCCGAGCCATCCGAGTCCGCCGTGGACCCGGCCCCGGAGCCGGGACCGCCGAGCCGTCCGACCAGCATCGGCTTGCCGGGCTTTATCGAGACCCCGTGGAGGAGGAGGTCGCCCTGCTCTTCGATCACGCGATAGACCACGTCGACGGCGCTCGCGGAGGTCGACCCCGAGGACAAGACGAGGTCGCACTCGTCGGCGGCCTCCCGGAGGGCGCGCTCCATCTCGGTCATGTCGTCGCCGGCGTGGGGGTAGACGACCGGCTCGCCGCCGGCCTCCCGCACCCCCGCCGCGACGGCGTAGCTGTTCACGTCGTAGATCTGGCCGCGACCGCTGTCGACGGTCTCGCCTGGTCTGACGAGTTCGTCGCCGGTCGAGACGATGCCCACCCGCGGCTTCGCGCGGACCGGGACCTGGTCCACCCCGAGCGCCGACAGCAATCCGATCTCGCGCGAGGTGAGCCGGGTACCGGGCCCGAGCGCCCGCTCGCCCGCCGCGATGTCCGCGCCCGCCGCCATCACGTTCTCGCCCGGCGTCACCGCCGTTCGGACGAGGAGCGTATCGCCGTCCCTATCAGTCCGCTCGACCGCCACCATCGCGTCGGCGTCGGACGGCATCACGGCTCCGGTGGCGATCTCGACCGCCTCGCCCGCGTCGAGGTCGACGGCCGGGCGCTGGCCCGCTTCGACCGTGCCGACCACCGTGACGGTCGCCGGGTCGGCCTCGCTCGCGCCGAACGTCTCGCGGGCGTGGAGCGCGTAGCCGTCGAGCGCCGAGCGGTCGAAGCCGGGGACGTCGAGGCCCGCATCGACGCGTTCGGCGAGCACCCGGCCGTCGGCTTCGTCGAGGTCGACCGTCTCGGTTCCGGGGTCGAGGTCGAGGGATTCGATGGCGGCGTGGGCCTCCTCGACCGTGGCGAGGTCGCGGAACTCCTTGCGCTCACTCACGGCAACCGCCCCCAGTGTTCGACCGCCACGGATTCGTCGGCCGGGATCCCCTCGCGTTCCTCGGGGACGACGACCCAGCCGTCGGCGAACGCGACGCTCGATAGCGCGCCCGCGCCGCTGGCCCGGGTCGGCACCGCCGTCCGCTCCCCTTCGGTCTCGTCGAGACGGACCCGCACGAACGTTCGCGTGCCGACGTCGCTTCGGACCTTCCGGTCGAGCCGCGCGGTCGTCGTCGGGAGTGGGTCCGGCGGCAGCCGCCCGGCACGTTTCAGCGCCGGGCGGAGGAGTTGAACGGCACCGACGATACAGGAGACCGGATAGCCCGGCAACAGCAGTACCGGCGTGTCGTTGACGACACCGAACCCGACCGGGTGGCCGGGTTTGAGCCCGACCCCGTGGACGAGCAGTTCGCCCGCGTCCTCGACGACGGCCGGGAGCAGGTCGCGCTCGCCGACCGACGACCCGCCCGCGGTGACGACGAGGTCGGCCGTGGTATCGCGCTCGATCGCCGCCCGGAGCGCGGCGTGGTCGTCGGTCACCACGTCGCGATAGGTCGCGCGCCCGCCCCAACGCTCGACGTACCGCGAGACCGTGAGCCCGTTCGTCTCGACCACCTCGCCCGGGCCCGGGTCGGCCTGTACGAGCTCCTCGCCCGTCGGGATCACGCCGACGGTTGGCCGTTCGTAGACCGTGACCTCCCGGAGCCCGACGGACTTCAACAGACCGAGGTCGGCGGGACGGAGGCGGTGGCCGGCGTCGTAGAGGTGTTGGCCCGCCGCGACGTCCTCGCCGGCCGGCGCGACGTTCTCGCCCTCGGCGACGGCCGCGGTGACTTCGATCTCGTCGCCGACCTGCTCGGTGTGTTCGACCATCACCACCGCGTCCGCCCCGTCGGGCAACGGGCTTCCGGTGTGAACCCGCACCGCGGCGTCGGGGCTCGGTTCGTCGGCGATCCGAAGCGGAGCGGGCGAGCGCTCGCTCGCCCCGAAGGTCTCGGTCGCGCGGACCGCGAAGCCGTCCATCGCGGCGCGGGTGTAGTGGGGGACGTCGCGCGCCGCGTCGATCGGGTCGGCGAGCACGCGGCCGTCGGCGGCGTCGAGGCGGGTGGTCGTGGTCCGCTCGACCAGCGCGACGCGTTCGAGGAGACGGTCGTGGGCCGCGTCGAGGCGGGTCAGGCGTTTGAACCCGGCCGGTTGGCTCATGGCACCCCTCGGTGACGGGGCGCAAAAACGTCTGGCGTTAGTGGAGGCCCGCGACCAGGATGGTGTCCCGGCGGACGACGAACTCCGGAACCGGCGACCGGTGGAAGTCGACGGTGAGGCTGGCACAGCCACCGTGGTCGGCCCGGAGGTCGACGCGAAGCGTCTCGTCGCCGGTGCCCGTGATGACGGTGCGCTGGCTGTCGCCGGCGACGGTGTGGCGGCCCTCGGCGAGCACGGTGTCGCCGCCGGCGATCCGGACGTCGAGGTCGTGGGTCGTATCGTCCTCGTTGCGGAGGAGCACGGCCGGGGAATCCGGGGTGTCGGGAGAAGACGGGTCGGTGGTCGCGGTACGGTTCTCGTGGGAGGTCTGCGTCATCGTCTTCATGATGTGGCGTAGCGCACATGAAGCAAGTCGATCGTTGCCGATCGTTTCGAGGGTTTCGAACCGTTTCAAACCGTTTCGGACGGCGATTCGGGGAATCTTCGGGTTCGAGCCGCCGCTATCGCGGGCTTTTTCGCCCCGGCGATAGTAGGCGTGCTATGTCGCTGTCAGACGCGCTGGCGAACCTCCCCGAACCCGTGTTCGCCGACGGCTACGAGTCCGAGACGGCGTACCTCCTCGTGGTCGACCTGCCGGGCGTGACCGACGAGACGCTCGACGTACGGGTCGAGCGGGGTCGCCTCCACGTCGAGGCGCGACGAGCGAAGACCCCGCCGACGGCCTTTCGGTACCGCCGCGAGGACCGCCCGCTGTTCGTGGAGTTCAGCCTCCCGCTCGTCCCCCGCATCGACGAGACCGGGATCGAGGGGAGCCTCGACCACGGCACGCTCACCCTCACCCTCCCGAAGCGCGAGGCCACGGCGACCTCGATCCCGATAACCACCGACGGCCAGTGACGGGGCGAACGTGAACGTCCGGGCGTACGGGCGGTTCTTCGTCGTCCTCCGGCAGTTCCTTCCCCTCATACTGGCGTACCTCCGCGACCGCCGGCGGTTCCTGGTCTTCGGCGGTCAGCGGCGGGTCACGGGCGAGATGCGAACCGAGCGCGCGCGGATACTGCTGGATTCGCTGCTCACCCTCGGGCCGACGTTCATCAAGCTCGGTCAGATCCTCTCGACCCGGCCCGACGTCCTCCCCGGCGAGTACGTCGCCGAGCTCACCAAACTCCAGGACGAGGTGCCGCCCGCCGAGTGGGCCGAGGCCCGGCGGGTGATCGAGGCGGAGTTCGGGTCGACCGAGGCGGCGTTCGACTCGTTCGACACGGACGCCATCTCGGGGGCGAGCCTCGGGCAGGTCTACCGCGCCGAGTTCGAGGGCGAGGCCGTCGCGGTGAAGGTCCGCCGGCCCGGGATCGTCGACCTCGTGGAGGCCGACCTCAAGGTGGTGAAGTGGAGCCTCCCCCTCGTGATCCGGTTCATCGGCGAGGCGCGGTCGTTCTCGCTCGAAACCCTCGCCGAGGAGTTCGACAAGACGATCCACCAGGAGCTCGACTACGCCCGCGAGGCACGGATGCTCGAGGAGATCAAGGGCAACTTCGCCGACAACGACGAGGTCCGGATCCCCGAGGTCGTCGGGGAACGCTCGACCTCGCGGGTGCTCACGATGGAGTACGTCTCGGGGACGAAGGTCACGGCGGTCGACGAACTCGACGCGATGGGGGTCGACCGGACGGCGCTCGCCGAGCGCCTCGAACGGGTCTACCTCCAGATGATCGTCGACGACGGGGTCTTCCACGCCGATCCCCATCCCGGGAACCTCGCGGTGAAGCCCGACGGAACCCTCGTGTTCTACGACTTCGGCATGAGCGGCCGGGTCGACCCCTACATCCAGGGCAAGATCATCGAGTTCTACATGGGGATCGCGAACCAGGACATCGACGCGATCCTGGATGCACTGGTCGAGATGGGCACCCTCAGCCCGGAGGCGGACCGCGAGACGATGGGGAACGTGATGGAGCTCGCGATCCAGGACGTCCGCGGCGAGGAGGTCGAACAGTACCGCGTCCAGGAGGTGGTGAGCCAGGTCGAGGACACCATCTACGAGTTCCCCCTCAGGCTCCCGGCCAACCTCGCGCTCGTGCTCCGGGTGGCGACCGTCGTCGAGGGGGTCTGTGTCACGCTGTCGCCGAACTTCGATTTCATCTCGGTCGCCACCGACTACCTCGTCGAACAGGGCTACCGCGAGGAGGGCATCCGACAGTTCCTCGAAGGCCGGAGCGAGGAGGTCCAAGACCTCGCGCGCGCGGCGGTCCGAACGCCGCCGAAGATGGAGCGCCTGCTCGACCGCCTCGACCGCGAGGACATCGTGCTCCACACCGACATCGAGGACACCGACAACCTGCTCGACACCCTCGCGAACCGACTGATCTTCGGGGTGCTCCTCGCGGTTGGGGTGCTCTCGACGACCCTCCTCTACGCGACCACGGACCTCCTCGCGACGGGCGTGGCGGCGGCGTTCTCGTTGGTGGTGGCGTTCTACCTCGTCCGGTCGTTCCGCGAGTCGACGCCGGTGGCGGACACCGCACCGGAGTTCACGCGCCAGGGGCTGAGCCAGCCACCCGGCAGAGGAGGGAACGAACGGAACGGGCAGAGCGGCATCGAGGCGATGGCGCGGACCGGGAGCGACACCGAGAACGACCCCGACGCCGAGTCGATCGCCATCGAGCGCGAGTCCGACGACTCGGAGCGATGACGACGAGAGAGGAGTGCGTCAGCCGCGATTTGAACGCGGGTCATCAGCATGGGAAGCTGAGGTGATACCAGGCTACACCACTGACGCGCACACGTCGATCGCACCACGAGCCCCATAACGATGACGGTCCACACCACGACACCGGTCGGCCGTCCACGAGGTTTTCGGGGACGACGCGCTTCTCGATGGGATCAGAACGTTTTTATTCGTACCGACCACCCATCCGATAGACTGGCATTGGGACCAGTCTGGGAACTCCAACGAAGGGTGATGCCACGCAACGGGTTCTCCTCTTTTGATACAACCCTTCGAGCGGTGCCGCCGTCGGTTCGCTCCTGACTACACCGAGTCGAGTCGCTCGCGACCGCGCGCCTCGTGAAGCCGCCACAGCGTCTCGGTCGCCGTCCCGTCGAACCGCAGCGGCCGCCGCCACCACGGTCCCTTCCCCGAATCGCTCGATAGGTCGGTCACGAGTTCGTTGGCGTCGACGCCCGCCGTCGGTGCGGAGAGGGGTATCGCGCGGTCGTAGAGCCCCGAGCCGTCCGGATCGCCCGCGAGCAACACCCGCGCGTCGAACGTCTCGCGCTTGCAGTGGGCGTTGGTGGCGAATCGCTCGCGCTCGGACGCCGGGAGGGCGCGGTACTCCTCCCCCGAGATGGGGTCGGCGGCGAGCTCGAACCCACCGATCAGATAGGCACCCCAATCGGGAGGCTGTCGGGCGGTCGGCTCGCCGACCATCGAGAGCGTGGCGTAGAACGAGACGAGGTCGCCCGCGTCGAGGTCGAGGAGGGGACGTGCCTTGACGCCGAAGGGGTCGCCGTAGGTGTAGCGCTCGCCGAAGGGGTACTCCGCGAACTCGGGGTCGAGGTGGACGGGCGAATCGAGCGCGTCGTTCGGGATGGCGGTTTCGAGGTCGAGGTCTCGGTAGGTCGGAACGGGTTCGGCGACCGGTTCGGGTTCGGGGATCGGGACGAACTCGAAGCGGCCGTCGGGGTGGACCGGCCCCCGAACGCCCGGCGCGTTGGTGTTGGCTCCGACGTTGATCGCGACGGCACGCGGCATGGAGGAGGGTGACCCGGTACCGACTCAGTTCTGTCGGTAGCCGGTCCGTATAGCGAAACCCGCCCCGGGTCGAAATCGAACGAACGATCCGCAGGCAATGGGGGACGGTATATATACATACGGAGAGTTCATGGAGATGGCTTTTATTCCCCGGTTGTCGAATGAGACTATCACGCTATGACCCAACGTTTCCCCTCACCCAGCGGCGGCCCGGCGGAGACGGTCACCTCGACGCCAGCCACGCCGTCCGGGTCGGCCGATGCCCGGCAGCGCCACGCGCTCGCGTATCTCTCGCGCTTCGAGTATCCCGTCGAACTCCGGACGCTCGCGGCGTACGTCGCGGCCGACGAGGGGAACGTTCCGGTCGAAGCCGTCGACGACCGGGCACGCGAGGAGACCGCGATCGCGCTCCACCACATCGACCTCCCGCACCTCATCGACGTCGGCGTGGTGGCGTACGACCCCGAGAGCCGGATGGTCGTCGCGACCGAAACCGCGCCCATAGGGCGGTACGTCGACGTCACCGACGGATTTCGCTCGTTCGATCCCGCCTGATCACGTCGGCGGGCTGCGGTCGCGGCCGAACTCGTCGAACTCGTCGAGGTCCTCGGGGAGGTCGGTCGCCAGCCGTCGCTCGTCGCGGCGGTCCTCGTTCGCGTTCTCGATCGGGTCGGCGACCGACTCCCAGCCCGGTTTCACCCGCACCGACTTCGCGGGCGTGCCGACCGCGACGTGGTGGTCGGGGACGTCACGCTGGAGCAGGGACCGTGCGCCGACCATCGCGTTCTCGCCGACCCGGACCCCCGCCCTGACCATCGAGTCGTAGCCGAGGCGCGCGTCGTCCGCGATGAGCGTGTGGAAGTTCGTGATTTCGGTCTGGTCGACGATGTCGTGGTCGTGGCTGTAGACGTGTGAGTCGTCGGCGATGCTCACCCGCGAGCCGACCGTGAGCCGCCCGCGGTCGTCGAGATGGACGTCGTCGTGGACGACGGTGTTGTCGCCCATCTCGATGTTGTGGCCGTAGGTCATCGTGATCCCTTTGAACAGTCGGAGGTTCTCGCCGGCCTCGGCGAAGAGGTGGTTCGCGAGCATCGCCCGGAAACGGAGCGCGAACTCGACGTTATCGGCCATCGGCGTGGCGTCGAACTGCCGCCAGAGCCACTGGAGGTGTTTCGAGCGCTCGAACGTCTCCTCGTCCTTCTCGGCGTAGTACTCGCTTTCGAGCGTTGCGTTACAGGGGTCGTAGCCCTGGAGGCGGACGCGTTCGGCGGCCGACACCGCGCCGTCCTCCCGAAACCGTCGGTAGGCGTCGTCGTCGCCGTAGAGGCCCGCGAGGGTTTCGGCGACCACGTCGCAGGTGTCCTCGGGGCCGGACAGTCGGTCGTCGACCTCGGTCAGAAACGTTTCGAGTCCCGCGTCCGCTGCCGGCGGCAGCGTGACGTGGCGCTTTGTCATCGCGCGCGCTATGGCTTTGTCACATTTGACTCCGCGGGTTCGGGCGAACGGGCGGGAAGGAAAGCACCCTCAGGCGGGTTCCTCGGCGCGTTCCTGGATCAGGTCGCGGAGGTCGTCGGGGTCACGGATGGCGTCGATCTCCTCGCGTTCGATCAGCGCGGTGCCCTCGACGGCGTCGCGCTTCGAGCGGTCGACGACGTAGACCGACCGGGTTCGCGTGACGGTCCCGAGCGAACTCATGATCCGGGCGCGCTTCTCGGCGGTCGGGGTGAACGCCGAGTTCCCCGTGAGGACGTTCTCGGCGGTGCCGTCGTCCTCGCTCACGGTGGTGAACGGCGCGCGGGTCGTGGGGTGGACGTTGAACCCCACCCTCGTCAGCACGGCGACCAGCGAGTCCTCGGCCGAGTGCGATTCGGCCTCGTCGTCGTCCGCGAGCGCCTCCGGGCTCTCGAAGACGTCGACGGGGTTCGCGAGCGGCGCGTCGAGGAGGTCCTCCATCCGCGCGGCGACCTCGACGGAGGCGTTCATGCCGTCCTCGTACTTCGAGACCGTTCGCCGCGAGACCCCGAGTTCGGTGGCGAGCCGACCGAGGCTCCAGTCGCGGTCCTCGCGCTCGTCGGCGAGCACCTTCCCGTCGATGTTGACGTAGAGCCCGCCCGGCGCGGCGTAGATCATCGGCGGGACGTCCTCGACGAAGAGGTCGAGCGCGGTGTCGGGACTCAGCACCGGGACCCCGTGGCGGAGGTACATCACGCCGGGTTTGAGGTCCTCGTCGCGGGTTCTGAGGCCGATCACCATCGGGGTGGCGTCGAGGAAGCCACCGAGGCGTCGCATCTCTATCCCTGTGCGCCCGTCGAACGCGTCGATGTTCCCGAGGATCTTCACGAGCAGGAGGCTGTCGTCGCGGCGGGCGGCGACGTCGAAGCTCTTCGGCCGCACCGCACACCGCTCGCTCACGAGAAAGCCCGCGTCCTCGAGCATGGCGGTCACGTTGCCGACCAGCGCGGACCGTGACATACCCGTATCTAAGTGCACGTACCCATATATGGATTGTGGCGACGGGGACCCGTCCCGTCCGTCGATCTCGGTTTCGAACGACGATAGAGCTAAATACGATGGTCGATCCGGAACGGGGTTGTCGGACGGGGGCGAAACGATCCCGTGACGCTCATCGGGTTCGACGACACCGACTCGCGCGAGGCGGGGATGTGTACCACCTATCTCGCCGCGCGGGTCGCCGAACGGATACGGGCGGCCGGCGGGACCGTCGAGCGCCTGGTCCTCGTTCGGCTGAACCCCGCGATCGAGCACAAGACCCGTGGCAACGCCGCGCTCTGCGTCCACACCGACCTCGACAGCGCGGAAGCCGTCGCCATCGCCCGCGACGCGGTCGAGGCGCTCGCCGTGACCGACGACCCGCGGACGAACCCCGGGCTGGTGGTCGCAAATGGGGAGATTCCCGACTCCGTCGTCGAGTTCTCGCGGCGCGCGCTCCGGGAACGGCTCGACGTCGACGAGGCCGAGGCGCTCGTCGAAGCCGCCGGCTATCGACACGCCGGTTGGAAGAACGCACGTGGCGTGGTAGGGGCGCTCGCGGCGGTCGGGGCCTGGGCGGCGTTCGACGACTGGACCTACGAGCACATCGCCTACCGTGAAGCCCACCGGCGTGGCACGCCTCGCGAGTTCGACCACGAATCGGTGTTCGAAGCGGCGGATCGCGGTTACCCGGCGGTCTGGGACACCGTCGACCGCGGGGAGGGGACGGCGGTCTGCGTACCGCACGCGCCCGGCCCGATCCTCTACGGGATTCGAGGCGACGACCCGGAAACGGTACGGACGGTCGCGGCGGGGATCGAGAGCGAACCGGTGGAACGAACCGCGCTGTTCGTGACGAACCAGGGCACCGACGCCCATCTCGCGGATGGATCGATGGGTGAAGCGTGGGACGGACGAGCCTACCGTCTCGACGGGACCGTCGAATCCGCGCCCGAGACGCGACGGGGTGGACACGTCTTCGTCGAACTCCGCGACGGCGAGACCTCGCTCCCGTGCGCCGCGTTCGAGCCGACGAAGCGGTTCCGCGACCGGGTGCGCGCGCTCCGGGTCGGCGACCGGCTCACCGTCTGCGGCGAAGTGTCGGACGGCACCCTCAAACTCGAGAAGTTCGCGGTTCGCGACCTCGTGGAGACGGAACTCGTGGTGCCCGAATGTCCCGAGTGTGGGCGCTCGATGGAGAGCGCCGGCCGGGACCAGGGCTATCGGTGTCGTCGGTGCGGGACCGACGCACCCGGAAAGGTCGACCGGAAGCTCGATCGAGGGCTCGAACCCGGCTGGTACGAGGTGCCGCCGTGTGCCCGCCGTCACGTCGCCAAACCCCTCGTTCGGGGCGGATTCGACGCGCCGACCCATCCCGAGCGGTGAGCGAGAGACCGACCACGACCCCCGCGAGCCGTTAAGGTCGTTCACCGCGAGTGGCGGGTATGGCCGTTCGACGGGGGTTCGTGACACAGGTCGGGATGGGGTACGAGGAGGCGTTCGCGCGCGCCGACGAGTACGGGCTCGACTTCGTGGAGCTCATGATGGACGGCGCGCACGAACGGACTCGCCTCGACCCGGAAGCGGTGCGCGAGTCGGCCACCGACCACGACCTCGACCTGCTGGTGCATCTCCCGTTCGCGCTCGATATCGCCTCGCCGTTCGAGCACGTCCGCGAGGGCGCGCTTCGGGAGCTCCTCGCGGCGATCGAGACCGCCGTCGACTGTGGGGCCGAGAAGGGCGTGGTCCACGCGAGCACGTCGGCGTGGTCGGCCGCGTGGGACCCCCAGGAACTCCGTCCCAACCTCTTCGAGACGGTCCGCGAACTCGACGAGTTCGCCCGGAGCCACGACTTCGCGGTCTGTGTCGAGAACGTCCCCGGCGACTTCCTGCCCGCCGGGTCGTTCCCCGACCTCTTCGAGGCGACCGAGGCCCGGATGACGCTGGACACCGGCCACGCCAGGATGAACGGGCTCGGTTCGGGAGAGATGGCCGACCTCCTCACGACCCACGGCGACCGGGTCTCACACATCCACCTCAACGACACCCGCAAGCCCGCCGACGAACACCTCCCGTTCGGCTCGGGCACCATCGACTTCGAACGGGTTCTCGAACCGCTCTCGGAGGGCTGGGCCGGCACGCTCTCGCTCGAAGCCTTCACCACGGAGTGGAGCTACATCGAGACCAGCGTCGACCACCTCGACGCGCTGCTTGCCTGATCAGTTCTTCAGCCCGGTGCCGGTGAGCGGGACGACGACGTCGTCCTCGTCGTCGAGAACACCTCGGTCGCGGTACTCGGTGAGCGCGGCGGTCGCCACCGCGCACGTCGGTTCGACGTTGAAGCCCGCGCGACCGAGGCGGTCGTGTTCGCGGTCGGTCGCCACGGCGTCGATGGCGATCGCGTCGCCGTCGGTCGTTTCGATCGCCTCGTGGATCTCGTCGGCTCTCACTGGCTCGCGGATGTGGATGCCGTCGGCGAGGTCGTTCTCGTCGTTCGTTTCGGAACTCGCGATCGGGTCGTAGCCGGTCGCCTGTGCGCCGAGCAGTCGTGGGACTTTTCGTGTCCAGCCCGCCTCACGGAGCGCGCGGAAACCGCGATAGGCCCCGAGGAAGAGGGTGCCGTGACCGAGCGGGAGCACGACCGCGTCGGGGACCTCCCAGTCGCGTTGGGCCGCGACCTCGAAGGCGAAGGTCGCCGTGCCGACGAAGAACGCGGGGTTCCAGGCGTGGCTCGCGTACCAGCCCTCGTCTTTTCCTACTGCGTCGATGGCGGCGGCGGTCACGTCCTCGCGCGAGCCCTCGACCCGGCGGAGGGTCGCACCGGCGCGCTCGATCGCCCGGAGTTTCGCGGGTTTCGCGTCCGCCGGGGTGAATATCTCGGCGTCGAGACCCGCGCGGGCGGCGTAGGTCGCGATGGCCGTACCGGCGTTACCGGACGAATCCTCGACCACGCGCTCGGCCCCGACTTCGAGGGCGCGCGAGACCGTGGTGGCCGCGCCGCGGTCCTTGAAGCTCCCCGTTGGCGAGACGTATTCGAGCTTGAACGCGCAGTGCCAGTCGGGCGCGTCGACCAGCGGGGTCCAGCCCTCGCCGAGGGTCGCGCGTTTCTCGACCGGGAGGAACTCGTCGAAGGTCCAGAGCCCGTCACGAGCGTCCAAGTCAGTGAACGCGGGCGCGGGGCGGTCGGGGAGCGGGCGGTCGGCGAAGTCGAGCGGGTGGCCGCAGGTGCACCGCCAGCGGTCGGCGTAAGTGGTGCCGCAGGCGGGACACCGGAGGGTCGCGGGCATGGCGACGTGACGGGATCGGGTGACCAGTAGCTGGCGGTTCGGAGCGATTGCGGCGGCAGTGGCGGGGCGGTCGCGGTGCGGCCGCCGCCGGGCAGTGGCCGTGTGGTTGCGGTCCCTGGTGGATGAAGGGCGGAGCGCGTGAGCGAAGCGAATAGCGAACGAAGTGAGCGCGCGCGGAGGGCTTCGGCGGTGCTGTGCGGTGGCGGTTGCGGGAGTGAGTAGTGATCGTACCGCGAGCGAGTGGAACGAGCGAGCGGGCCGACGACTGACTGAAAGGAAGGAGGAGGCTTTTGATCCACATTTTGCCAGGGAGCGAACGAAGTGAGCGACCGCAGCAAAAGGTGGGTGTCTAAAGGTGGGTGAACCACTCGTCGTGGTCGTCGGTGCGGCGCTCGACCAGGTCGAAGAAGGCCGACTGCAGCTCCTCGGTGACGGGGCCGCGCTCGCCGGTGCCGATGGCCGTGTCGTCGACCGAGCGGATCGGGGTGATCTCGGCGGCGGTCCCGGTAAAGAAGAGTTCGTCGGCGGTGTAGAGCTCGCCGCGGGAGATCGAGGCCGAGTCGTCGACGTCGTAGCCGCGTTCGCGCGCGAGCGTGACGACCGATTGGCGGGTGATCCCATCCAGAATGCTCTCGGCGAAGCCCGGCGTGTGGATGGTGCCGTCGCGAACCAAAAAGAGGTTCTCGCCGGGGCCCTCGGCGACGTTGCCCTCCTTGTTGAGCACGATGGCCTCGACGTAGCCGTTTCGCCGGGCCTCCTCGCCCGCGAGCATCGAGTTGACGTAGAGACCCGTGGTCTTGGCGTTGGTCGGGATCTGGCTCGACGCGTGCTTTCGCCACGAGGAGACCATCACGTCGACGCCGTTTTCGAGCGCCTCGTCGCCGAGGTAGGTGCCCCACGGCCAGCACGCGATGGCGGTCTGCGTCGGGCAGTCCTGCGGGCTCACGCCTAAACTATTGTAGCCGTAGAAGGCGATCGGCCGAATGTAGCACGATTCGAGGTCCTGGCGCTCGATGAGTTCGAGCGTGGCCTCGGTGAGCTCCTCGCGCGAGTGGTCGATCTCCATGTCGTACGGCTTCGCGGAGTTGTAGAACCGGTCGAGGTGTTCGTCCCACCGGAAGATCGCCGGGCCCTCCTCGGTGTCGTAGCAGCGGACGCCCTCGAAGACCCCGGAGCCGTAGTGGAGGCCGTGTGTGAGGACGTGGACCTGCGCCTCGTCCCAGTCGACGAACTCCCCGTCCATCCAGACCGTGTCGACGTCCATCTCGTCGAATCCCATACCCGTAGTTGGGGAGGGGGTGGTTATGAGTGTTGACGATGTGCCGTGTGACCGGGAGCCGAGCGTTACGAGCCGTCGAATCGGTCCACGAGACGCGACCCCTCGACGTAGACGAGGTCGTTGTGGTCGGCGTAGGCGCGGGCGTCGGCGGGCGAGAGCGCCCCGCCCGAGTCGTCGAGCATCTCACAGACCACGACCGCCGGCGGGCGTTCGGCGGCCGCGGCGAGCGCGAGGCCGAGTTCGGTGTGGCCGCGGCGGTCCGTCAACAAGCCGGGTGCGCCCCGCAGGAGGTGGACGTGGCCGGGCGCACGGAACTCGGCCGCGAAGTCGAACTCGTCGGGCGCACTCGCGGCCCGCGAGAGCGCCGTGATGGTCGTCGAACGGTCGTCGTCGGTGATCCCGGTGTAGGTGTCCCGATGGTTCACCGTGAGCGAGAACGACGACCGGTCGCCGTAGCTCAGGGTCTCGCCGCTGGCGACCGGATGGTCGATGACCTCGCGGGCGAACGGGAGGTCGAACGCGCGAGCGACGGCGTCGGAGACCGCGACGCAGACCAGCCCGCCGGCGTCGTTGCGGAGGCGGGCGACGGCCGCGGGTGTCACGGCACCCGCGGGGTAGATCAGGTCGGTCTCGCCCTCGCGGTCGGCGGCGTCGTGGATCAACACCGGCTCGCCGGCCTCGAACGCCTCGATGGCGCGCTCGACGGGGTCGGCGTGGTCGGTCGAGGGCTCGGTTCGCGACATCACGACTCGGCCTCGATCCGGACCGTGACCCGGTCACCGTCGTCGAGGTCGAGCGCCTCGCGGAGCTTCGCCGGCGCGATGAGTTCGAGCTGGTCCTCGTCGTGGTGGGTGCGCTCGGGCGCGATGACGTGGGCGGGGTCGTACTCCCGGCCGTCGGCTTCGACGGTGGCGGGATAACAGAAGGCGGGACCGTACGTCCGGTCGTCGTCCTCCCAGCCCTCGATCTCGACCGGATCGACCGAGTCGAGGCCGGTGCGCTCGCGGGTGCTGTCCGACACCAGCGAGACGTTGAGGGTTCCGAGGAACGGTTCGTAGCCGAGCCGTGGTTCGAACTGCTCCATGTAGCCGGGGAGCGAGATGTAGTGGCGGCCCTCGCCCATTCCGCTGGTGACCTCGCCGTCGAGTTCGATGGTGGTTTCGCGTTCGAAGATCCGGCGGTAGGCGGCGTACTCCTCGTGGAGCGCGCGCTCGCCGGCGTCCGTGACCGAAACCCACTGCCCGTCCGAGACGGTCTCGCGGTCGAGGAGGCCGAGGTCGTCGAGGCGCTGGAGCCGGCGCGAGGCGGTCTGGTTCGAGGCGTCGAGATCGGCCGCGAGGTTCGCACACGAGACCTTGATCTCGCCGTCGAGCCCGCCACGGAGCGCGAGCTGTTTGAGGGTGGCGAGCTCGTCGTTTCCGACCGCCGCCTCGGTTGCCGTCGACATGGGTCGAAAGAGGTGGTCGCCTCGGATAAGCGTGCCGAACGCGTGATCCGTTCCATCGGCGTGACGGTTCGGGACGGGATCCGGTACCGCGGCGGCCGAACGGCTCCGAACCCAACACGCATTTAGCGACGGCCGGAAAACCCGATTTCATGTTCCTCTCGCTCCGAACGGAGGTCACGGAGGCGCTCTCGGGCGCGCTCGCTGCGCTCGACGTGCCCTCGGCCGACCTCGGTATCGAGGAGCCGCCGGAGAACGTCGACGCGGTGTTGGCGTCGAGCGCGGCCTTTCGGCTCGCCCCCGACCTCGAAGCGCCACCGCCGGCGATCGCGGGTCGACTCGCCGAGGCCATCGATCCGGCGGGATACGAGTACCTCGAATCGGTCTCAGTGGCGGGGCCGTACGTCAACTTCCATCCCAGCGACGCCTACTACGAGGACACCCTTCGGGCGGCGGGCGACGACGAGTACGGACGGCTCGAATCGACCGACGAGCGCGTCGTGGTCGAACACACCAGCGCGAACCCCACCGGACCAGTTCACGTCGGGCGGGCACGCAACCCGATCATCGGCGACGCGCTGGCGAACGTACTGGATTTCGCCGGCGACGACGTCGACCGCCACTACTACGTCAACGACGCGGGCCGACAGATGGCGGTGTTCACGTGGGCCTACGAGACCTTCGACGAGGACGAGCTCCCGGAGCCCGAACGCGACGAGGCCGACTACGACCTCGTACGCTACTACCGGAAGGGCAACGAGCTCCTGGAGGAGGGCGACGAGGCCGAGGTGGAGGCCGCCGAAGCCGAGATTCAGTCGATCCTGCAGGGTCTAGAGGAGGACGACGAGGCGACCTACGAACGCGTCGAGCGGGTCGTCGACACCGTCCTCTCCGGGATGCGCGGGACGCTCTCGCGGCTCCCCGCGGAGTTCGACGAGTTCGTGAAGGAGACGCGGTTCATGCGCGACGGGAGCACGAGCGAGGTCGCCGAGCGTCTCCGCGAGATGGACGAATCCGTTCTGGAGGAGGGGGCCTGGCAGCTCGACCTCTCGGAATTCGGCTTCGAGAAGAAGCTCGTCTTCCTCCGGTCGGACGGCACCTCGCTCTACACAACCCGCGACCTGGCCCACCACGAGTGGAAGCTCGCGAACTACGACCGCGCCGTGACCGTCGTCGGCGAGGACCACAAACTCCAGGCCGACCAGCTCGACCACGCGCTCGACATGCTCGGCAACGACACGGATCGTATAGCACACCTGCTCTACTCCTACGTCAACCTCCCCGAGGGGAAGATGAGCACCCGCGCGGGCACCGGCATCGACCTCGACGACCTGCTCGACGAGGCCGTCGGGCGGGCCCGCGAGGAGGTCGAGAGCCGCCTCGACGACCGGATCCGCGACGACGACCTCTCGGGGGACGACGTCGAGCGGATCGCCCGCCAGGTCGGGATCGGCGCGGTGCGCTACGACATCGTCTCGAAACAGCCGACGAAGGCCATCACGTTCGAGTGGGATCGGGCCCTGAACTTCGAGGCCCAGAGCGCGCCCTACGTCCAGTACGTCCACGCGCGAACGTGTGGGATCTTGAGCGAGGCCGACGCGGATCCGACGACGGACCTCGACGCGAGCGCGCTCTCGACCCCCGAGGAGCGGGCGCTGCTCCGCGTCGTCGCGCGATTCCCGGCGGTGGTCGAGCGCGCCGCCGACGAACTCGCCCCCCACGTCGTCGCGACCTACACCCGCGAGTTCGCCGAGACGTTCAACGCCTTCTACCGCGAGTGTCCGGTGCTCTCGGCCGACGACGAGGTCCGCGAGGCCCGGCTGGCGCTCGTCGCTGCGTCGCGGAACACGGTCGCGAACGCCCTCTCGCTGCTCGGGGTCGCCGCGCCGGAATCGATGTAGGACTACCCGTTCCGATCCCGGTCGAACGCCCCCGAGAGCCGACCCATCACCCGCGAAACACCGGATTCGGTCGTCTCTGACGTCGTCACGATCGAGCTGTCGGCGAACGCCTCCTCCCCGCTCGGTTCGTCGCGGTCGGCGAGCGCCGACGCGAGGCGACGATAGGCCTCGGCCGCGTAGCCCTCGGGGGCCGTCCGAACCAGCGGCTCGTTTCCCACGTCGGACGACTCGGGAACCACCGCGAGCGTCTCGGTGCCCAGCCGTCGAGCCACCCCGGAGACGTCGGTCTCGTCGGTCGCATGGGTGAGCACCGAGCCGACGACCGTCCCGCCCGCCCGCTCGGCGAAGCCCGCGGTCTTTCGCGCGTCCGCGATCGCCACCGGGTCCGGGGTGGTCACGAGCACCACGCCGTCCGCCACGCCGAACGGCACCGCGTTCTCGTGGGTCAGGCCCGCACCGGTGTCACAGACCACGAAGTCGGCGGCCGCGGCGAGCGACTCGACGACCCGCCGGAGCTCGCCGGGGTCGGCGGCGGCGAACGAATCGAGCGAGCGCGAGCCCGGCACCACCACGAACGACGGCCCCTCCGCCGGTGGCGTGCGCCGCGGCCCGTCCCCGTCGATCCAGACCAGCGCGTCGCCGAGGGCCGCCTCGCCCGCGAGCACGTCGTGGACCGTCGGGCCGTCCTCGGTACCCACGAGGCCGCCGAGGTTCGCCATCGCGAGGTCGGCGTCGAGGACGACGGTATCGTAGCCGGCGTCGTGGAGCGCCGCGCCGAGGTTGACCGCCGACGTGGTCTTGCCGACGCCACCCTTCCCGCTCGCCAGCGCGTAGACGCGTCCCGCCATGCGCCGAGCTATCGGTCACGAGGGATATAAACCTGGCCGCGGGGCGAACCACGCGTTCGGGCGGTCAAAGGGTACTTACCACCGAAGGCGGTAGGATCCCCCAATGAGCACCCAGCAAACAGAACAATCCGACCGGAAAAAGTACGAGTTCCGGCGGCTGATCGAGGACCTCAAGGAGTACGAGGGATCAGGAACGCAGCTCGTCAGTCTCTATATCACGCCCGACGAGAAGATCTCCGACAACGTCGCCCACGTCAACGAGGAGTACTCGGAAGCCTCGAACATCAAATCCAAGCAGACCAGAACCAACGTCCAGGACGCCCTGAAGTCGATCCGCGACCGGCTCCGCTACTACGACACCTTCCCGCCCGAGAACGGGATGGTACTGTTCAGCGGGGCCATCGACACCGGCGGCGGCCGAACCGAGATGGTGACCCGCGTTCTCGAGAACCCGCCCCAGCCGATCCAGTCCTCGCTGTATCGGTGTTCCTCCGAGTTCGTCACCGAACCCCTCGAAGCGATGCTCGCCGACCAGGGCCTCTTCGGACTCGTCGTGCTCGACCGGCGCGAGGCCAACGTCGGCTGGCTCCGTGGCAAGCGGATCGAACCCGTGAGTTCGGCGTCGTCGCTCGTCCCCGGCAAGCAGCGAAAGGGTGGTCAGTCCGCCCAGCGGTTCGCCCGCCTTCGACTGGAGGCGATCGACAACTTCTATCAGAAGGTCGCGGGGATGGCGAACGACCTCATGGTGCCGGAGCGCCACGATATCGACGGCATACTCGTGGGCGGGCCCTCGCCGACGAAGGACGAGTTCCTCGACGGCGACTACCTCCACCACGAGCTCCAGGACAAGGTCCTCGGGAAGTACGACGTCTCCTACACCGACGAATCGGGACTCTCGGACCTCGTTGACGCCGCGAGCGAGACCCTCGCGGGCCAGGAGGTCATCGAGGACAAAAACCAGATGGAGGAGTTCTTCGGCGAACTCCACGGCGGGAACCTCGCGACCTACGGCTTCGGCGCGACCCGCGAGAACCTCATCCTCGGGTCGGTCGACCGCCTCCTGATCTCCGAGGACCTCCGCCAGGACGTCGTGGCCTACGAGTGTCCGAACGGCCACGAGGAGTTCGAACTCGTCGCCCCGCGAGCCGAGACGCCGACCCACACCTGTGAGGAGTGCGGTACGGAGATCGAGGAGGGCAAACGCGAGGACGCCATCGACCACCTCATCGACATCGCGGACAAGCGCGGCACCGAGACCAAGTTCATCTCCTCGGACTTCGAGAAGGGCGAACAGCTCCTCGACGCGTTCGGCGGGATAGCGGGCATCCTGCGGTACTCGACGGGCGTCTAACCGACGGTCGCCCGAGGGCGAAGGTGCTGGAGCAAACTATTTATTCCACCGCGCGGAGGAAAATACAGCGACCATGGTTTCGCCCGGAACACTCACAGCCCTCACGGCGCTCGCGGACGGGTCGACGGCGGAGTACGAGCCGTCGATCGATACCGATACCGGCGATGTCGGCTACCCGGCGGCCGAACGCCACCTCAACGACGACGACCCCGGGGCCTACGAGGTGCTCGAATCGTTGGCCCAGCGCGACATTCTGGAGAAGACCTTCGTCGAGAAGGTCTACGTCTGCCCGAGCTGCGACGCCGAGGGGATGCAGTACACCACGGCCTGTGGCGGCTGTGGCTCGGCCTACACCGTCGAGACCGACCTGTTCGAACACCTCGCGTGCGGGCACATCGCCCCGCGCGACGAGTTCGAGGTCGGTGCCGAGGAGTACGTCTGTCCCGGCTGCGAGGTGGAACTCGAAACCCTCGACGAGGTCGAGCGCGGGACGAGACACGTCTGTCAGGACTGCGGGTCGTACTTCGAGACCCCCGAACACGCCCTCCGGTGTCGCGAGTGTAGCGAGGTCTTCGCGCCCGAGGACACCATCGAACGGGTGCTCTGTCGGTACAGCCTCACCGACGGCGGCCGCCAGTGGGTCGACGCCCAGCTCGCCGCGCGCGAGTCGGTCGTCGAGATGCTCGAAGAGCGCGGGTTCGAGGCCGAGGCCGACACGACCGTCCACACCGACGCCGGCGACCACCCCGTCCACGTCTACGCCGAGGACATCCTGCTCGACAGTCGGATCGTGGCGTCGATCCACGAACGCCCCGTGGAGGCGGACGCGCTCCACCTCCGCGACGTCGCGGCGGCGGTCGACGCCCGCCCCTTCCTGATTACCACGCTGGGGTCGGTCGGGGCCGGCGTCGAACCGGTGGCCGAATCGGCCGACATGCGGATCCTGAGCGCCGAGACCGACGGCGGGCTCCGGAACGATTACCAGGTGACCGAGAACCCACGGCCCTCCCAGTCGCTGATGCAACGGATCGCCTCGGCGGTCAGACAGCCGTAGCCTCACGCCCGGAACTGCGACACCTGCCGCCGCCGCCCGTCGAGGTCCACCCGCGCGTCGACCCCCGGGTCGGCCGCGAGCCGATCGAGCACCAACAGCGGGTCGGCCCCGGCGCGCTCGACCCGTTCGAGCAGCGTCTCGATCGCCGACCGGTGGAGCGCGAGCGAATCGAGCGATCCGAGCACGAGCGCCATCGGTATCGCGGCCGCACCCGTCGGAAAGGCGTCACCCACCCGCGCGAAGTCGGGCTCCGGGTCGGCGTCCGCGGTCGGGTGGAGCCCGAGGCAGGTCGGACAGAGCGCGAGCACCTCGTCGTCACCGGGCGCGAGCTCCCGATACTCCTCCGGGACGGCGAACGCGACGGTCTCCTCGCCACAGTCGGGGCAGTCCATGGGCTCGGAACGGTGGGGGCGGTGAAAAGCATCGAGCACTCGCGTCGGCGGCCGATGAACGCGTTTTTGCCCCCCGATCCCGTACCCCGCCGGAATGGATCGTCGAGCACCGTCGACGCCGGCCGCCTGGCTCGGGCTCGCGGGCGGCTGTTTCGTGCTCACCGTCGTGGTCTACTTCCGATACGGCTTCGTCGCCGGATTCTTGCCCCTCCTCGGCGGCGTCTACGCGTCGCGGCGGTGGCTCCTCGGTCGGACCGTGGCGGCCTCGCGCGCGCACGGTGGCAACGAGACGGGGCTGCTGGCGCGGTACGACGTCGACACCGACCGCGAGTACACCGCCGACGAGCAGGCCACGATGTTGCGCGAGATCCGCGCCGACTATCGCGGCAAACACCGCCTCTGGGCCGGGCTAGCTGCGGGCTGTCTCGCGGTCGCGGCCGCCGCGGCGGTCGTCTCGGTCGTGCTCGCCGGCTGTACCGCCGTCGTCGCCGGCTACTGTGGGCTCCGCTGGTATCGGGTTCGACGGGCGCTCGGGGTGCTCGATGGGCGGCTCGAAACGCTCGAAGCCACGTCCTCGACCCCCGAGGGCTCAGAACCCGACCTGTGAGCCGATCACGTAGACCCACATCACCGCCAGCACCGCGAGCGCGACCAGGATCCGGTACTCGTCCGGTTCGGCGATCAGTTCCATACGGGGATCGATACCGTCGGCCCGCTTAGGCCTTCGCACCGTTCGTCGGTGTCGACCCGAAGGAAGGGACGGGTTCGGTCAGGGTGCGAGCCCGAAGAACTGGGCGATCGAGACGACACCGGCGATCGTGAGGAACGACCCGGCGACGACGAGCCCGAGGTCGAGCTTCCAGCCGCCCTGCAACTCGGGAGGGAGCGCGGTCTTCTCGGCCCACAGCATCGCCCAGCACCACAGCCCACACCCGAACACCCCGCCGAGCAGCGATGCCGGGGTGACGATGCTGATGGCGTCGAGGTCCGACCAGAGCAACACGAGCGCGACCCCGCCGGCGTAGACGACGGTTATCGTCCGGGCCAGCCCCAGGCGGTCGCGTTCGAGCCGGCGGATCCGGGCGGAGAAGGGTTTGAACGATTCGAGCCACGTCCAGGTGTAGCCCTCCCAGACGGCGTAGAGCGACCCGAAGATGGCGAAGAACACCCCGACCTGCCAGAGGATCGTGAGGCTCGGGTCGATGTCGGCGAACCACTGGGCTTGATACTGGAACAGCTGGAAGTCGGCGGGCACCAGCTGTGCGGTGTTGAGACTCTCAGCGCCCAGGATCATCGCCGCCGCGGTGAAGAAGGTGATCGCGACGAACGCGATCACCACGTCGATCTGTGGGGCCTTCAGCCACGCCCGGCCGCGTTTTCGGTTCTCCTCGCTCGTGTCGATCGGGACGGTCTCGCCGCTTTCGAGCCCCCGAACGAACCGCTCGACCTCGGCGTGGTCGGACCGGCCGAGCATCCCCCAGCCTCGTCGCTTGGCGTAGCCGACGTAGCCGACGTAGTCGTAGACCCCGCCGCCGACCGCACCCATGTACGTCACGACCTCGACCCAGACGGGCCGCTCGGTGATCGTCGGGTAGTTCTCGACCACGAACGAGGGATAGCCGCCCGGGAGCGAGGGGATCAGTCCGCCGAGGATCGCTATCGGCGAGGGGAGCGAACTCACGGTCAACACGAGGATCGCCGCCGAGAGGAACGCCACGATCAGGACCTGTACACGCTCGACGAGGTCGTAGCCGCCGAGGATCGCGAGCGCCGCCGTCACCAGTATCAGGACGGTGCCGACGACCGCGAAGTTGGTCTCGTTCTGCCCGACGCCGAGCGTCCAGGTCACGATCTGCCCGAGGAACTCGCCGTAGCCCGCGATCCAGGCCGGGAAGGCCGCGATCGATATCACCCCGATCAGCAGCGGAAACCAGCCCCGCGGGCCCGGCAGCTTCGCCCATCGGGAGGTGACGTGTTCGCCCGTCAGGGTGTAGTACCGGATCCCGGAGTAGGCCACGACCCCCTTGACGAGCCCCGCCCAGACCAGCGTCCAGAGGATCGCGTAGCCGAAGACCGCCCCGCCGCGCGGCGCGAACAGCACCTCGCCGGAGCCGAGCGTCGCGGACGCCACGACCGCGCCCGGCCCGAAGTACGCGAGGAGTTTGAGCCAGTTCCCCCGCCGGCCCGCCGTGAGCTCCGTCGGCGGTTCGGGATAGTCGTAGGACCGCTCCTCCGGCCCCTCCTCGCCATCGGTCGCCGTCCGCCCTGGATCAGTCGTCATCGATCGTCCACACGGACACCGGTCGGTGGGACCGTATAACGTCTTCGTGATTCGTCCGGATCGTCACCGATCTCCGGGCCGGAGATCGATACTATCGTTATTTGTGAAAGTATCTTGTGCAAACAACACTTCGGTCCGTGCAGGAGGGGCGAACGGTGGCACGCGCCCTGTGCTCCGACGGCGACCGTCAGTAGTTCAGTAGAGCGAGAGATCGCCGGTCACGCGGTCGACGACGCGGTCGTCGCCCGGGCCGACCGCCAGCGCCGTCACGGTTCCAGGATCCAACTGGGTGTGTCCCGCATCGCGGATGACGGCGTGGGGTAGTCCCTCGCGCTCGGCCCGGTCGGCGAGCTCGAACAGCGTACGCTCGGCGTCGCCTTTCAGTACCACCTTCTTTTGTCCTTCTCCCTTCCACTTCGTCCGGGTCCGTCGGTCGGCGTCCTCGTAGGCCGACAGCGAGGCGTGAGCGACCTGGGCGGCGAGCTTTCCCTTCCCCATCCCGATGTCGGTGCGCGCGACGATGGCCTGTTTCATGTCCGGATCCGGGCGGCAGCGAATAAAGGACTGCCTACTCGGGCGGTGGTGAGCGGAGGAACCGTTCGGGTGGGAGTCGGCCTACTCCTCGCTGCGCTGGTTAAGTTCGTTGACGAGGGTCTCGGCCAGCTCTTGGAGGTCCTCGTCGGACATCGCATCGAGGTCGCCGAGCGCGCCCGACTCGTCTTCGTCCTCGTCCGAGCCGCCCGCGACCGAATCGAGGGCGCTCGTCACCCGCTCCGCGACGCTCTCGCCGGCCGACTCGTCCTCGTCCGGTTCCGCCTCGCTCGACTCGTCGGTTTCTTCCTCCTCTTCGTCAGCCTCCTCTTCTTCATCCTCGTCCGATTCGTCCGATTCTTCCTCCTCGTCCTCGTCGGTTTCGTCCCCGTTGCTCCCGAGGAACGACCGTTCGATCCGGTCGCCGATCGAGCTTCCGACCCGCTCGCCGACGATCCCGCCGATGAGCCGGAAGAGCGTCGTGGCTACGCCCATTAGCTCGCCTCCGGGGTCGAGAACGAGGGCTGGTTCCGCTTCGGGACGCCGTCCGGTCGCTGTTGGTGTCTGGTCATGGTTGAGTTTCGTCGGCGAACCTGTCGCTCGATAGGTCGATATGGCCGGGTCGATCGTATAACTGCGCTGCTTGCACGGGCGTGGATGCCCCTCTCGGGGGTCGAAGTTGGTGTCACGACTCAGCCGTCCTCCAGTTGGCCCGGGTCGTCGGTCGGTCCCTCGGAGAAGCGGGCGTCGGTGAGTTCGTCGCCGGCGAGCGCGCGCTGGCGCTGCTGGCGGTCCCACTCCTCGAAGATGCCGTACTCGGTCATCGTCGCCATCCCGGCGAGCGCCGCCCGGAGCTTGAGCCCGACGAGGGGGATGTCGGCGACGCTGATGATGGCGTCGGCCTCGATGACCGCCCCGTCGCGGAGGATGACGTCGAGGAGGTCGACGATGACGTCGTCGTCAGCCCGCTTCGGCTCCATCCTCACCCCCGATGGCCGGCGCGAACGAGTACGGCGGCCACGGCCCGGTGAACCTGACCTCGACCCCGGACTCGGCCGCGACCTCGTCGAGCAGGTCGCCGAGGTCGTCCTCGCGGTCGGCCGGCGCGAGCACCGTGAACCGGGCCTGGGTCTCCATGCCGTCGTCGCCGGCGTCCTCGTCGTCAAGCGTTGTCCGGTCACCGAGTTCGGTGACGTTGCGGACGACCGATTCGAGCCGCTCGCGGAGCGCCCCCGCCCGCTCGTTCCGGCGTTCGCGTTTGAGCTCGCGGAGCCGCTGGTCGTACTGTTTTTCGAGCATGAACGCGGTGCCCGAGCCCGCGTCGGCGATCTCGGTGTCGAGCTCCCCGAGCCGGTCGTCGCTGGTTTCGAGGTCCTCGACCAACGCCTGCTCGTCGCGCCGGAGTTCGATCCGGTACTCCCAGTGGCCCGCGACCGCGTCGAGGTAGTCCCCGACGGTCTCGCGCTCCTCGCGGACCCACTCGCGCACGCTCTCGTCGGCCCCGGTCACGACGGTGTCGAACTGGAAGGGCAGCGGGGTGTCGAACGCCTCGCCCGCCTCGTCGACCACGCGCTGGTGTTGGAGCACCCACGTCCGCACCACGTCCATGTCGGCGGTGTCGTAGAGGGACTCGCAGTCGTGAACCACGACCCCGATGTCGTCGACCGCGACCAGCCGCACGGGCTCGTCGTCGACGCCGGTCGCCGAAAACTCGGCCTCGCCGCCCAGCCGCACGGCACAGTAGAGGTATCGTCCCTCGTCGAACTCGTCGGTCTCGTCGGTCTCAGACACCGTCGATCACGCCCCGTTCGTCGCGGGGTTCGTCGGCACGCTCGACGAGGTCCCTGACCAGCCCGTCGAGTTCGCCACGGAGGTCGTCGACCGGCTCCTCGATCCCCTCGTCCTGCTTGATGTTCTCGATCTCGGTTTCGAGCGCCGCCAGCTGCGAGCCCAGCCGCTCGATCTCCTCGTCGGTGAGTTCGCCCGACTCCATCCGGCGGATCGCCTCGCGTTCCATCGCGTCCACGAGGAGTTCGACCACCGTCACCACCAGGGTCATCAGCCCGTCGCGCGCCTGGTCGCCGTCGACGTCAATCGTCGTCATTGGTCTCCTCCACGACTTCCTCGGGCTCTTCGGGCTCTTCGGTCTCACCTTCCTCGTCCGCTTCGTCCTCCTCGTCCTCCGCATCCGATTCCGGTCGCGAGCGGATCCCGGGCTCGCCCTGGTCTTCGAGTTCGCCGGTGGCGTCGGTGACCTCCTCGCCCACCGCGTCGATCGTGGTCTGCTCGGAGTCCGTCTCGTCCGGGAGTTCGGACCGCCCGGAGGCCGCCTCGACCCGTTCCATGTCGGTGCCGTCCGGGAACTCGAGGCCGTACTCGGCGGCGGTCTCGAACGAGGCGATCGCGGCCCGGAGCTGGACCCCGAGGAGTTCGGTGTCGCCGATGGAGACCACGATGTCGGCGTTGATCACGACCCCCTTGTCGAGCAGCATCTCCACCACGTCGGCGAGGCTGTCGCTCTCTCGCGTTGGACCGCCGCTACTCATCGTCGGCCTCCTCGTTCCGGATGCCCTCGAATCGCGAGCCGTAGAGCCGGGGGTGGTTCGGCGCGTTCGAGTGGCGCGTCTCGGCCGGCACCGTCGAGTAGCCCGTCGAGGACCAGCTGCCGGTCTTCCAGCCCGCGGTCATCGTCGAAACCGCGGTCGGGTTCCGGGAGGAGGGCTGTCCGATGTCGCCCCCGGTCTTCTCCTCGATCTTCTCGTTCGCGGTCTCGCGCGCCTCCTTGACCTGTTCGCGCGTGTCGAGCACGCTCTCGCGGAACTCCCCGATCGCGTCGCGGAGCTTCGATTGGATCGTCGCCTGGGCGGCCGCCTGCTGTTCGGCGAGCGAGGGGCCGTCGGCCGACGACGTGCTCTCGGCCGGTCCATCGTCGGACGAACCCAGCATCGACGAGTCGTCGGTCCCCGATCCGTCGTCGGACAAACTCAGTATCGAGGAGTCGTCGGTCCCCGATCCGTCGTCGGACGAACCCAATATCGAGGAGTCGTCGGTTCCCGATCCGTCGTCGGACGAACCCAATATCGAGGAGTCGTCGGCCTCCGAGTCGTCCATATCGTCGTCGGTGACGTCGTCGGTGGCGCTCTCGAGCTCCTCCTTGTTCCGGATGAACTCACGGAGGTCGACCGAACTCAGGAGCTCGTTGAACTCCACGAGCGAGGCGAGCTGGGTGAGTTCGACCGCTCGCTGGGGTTCGGCGTTCGCGACCGCCGCCGGGAGTTCGCCCGCGTCGACCGCCGCCGGGAGCTCCTCGAGGTCGATGGCGTCGGGGAGCTCGCTCATGTCGACGGTTTCGAGGAGTTCGCCGGTCTCCTCGATGACGTTCCCGAGGTCCTCGATGTCCTCACGCGCCTCCGAGAACGCGAGGTCGCCGTTCAACACCCCGAGGAGCGAGTCGATGTCGGTCTCGACGCGTTCGACGAGGTCGCCCGTCTCCGGCAGCTCGGGGAGTACGTCCTCGGTCTCGTCGGGTTCTTCGCTCCCGTCGGATCCCTCGGCCTCCTCGTTCGCGTTCCGCTCCGAGGCGTCGAGCGCGGAGTCGAGTTTGTCGGCGGCCTCGGCCATCCGCTCCTTCGATTCGGGGTCGCTCATGTGGCTCCCTCCGCGACGAGCCGAACGTCGAGCACGCCGTTGTTGAACGACGCGTCCGTGACTTCGAGGTCCCCACGCGGGAGCGAGACGCGTTCGAGAACGACCGATTCCGTCCCGACCACGAGGGTTTCGCCGGACGAATCGACGCCCGCCGCGAGGTCGCGCGGGTCGACGTCGGGGAGGTCGAGCGTGACGATACAGCCGTCGTCGGTCGGGTTCACGGACGCCGCGTAGTCGGTCTCGACCTCCGGGTCGCGCGACTGCGACTCGTCACGTCCGGGCCCGATTCCGACGTCGAGCCCGTAGTCGAACCGGGTGGAGCCGCTGCGGCCGCTCCCGGTCGCGCTCCGGCGTCGCTGGTTCCGTTCGTCCATGTCGGCGATGGTCTCGAACAGCCCCGACAACACCGTCCGGACGAACCCCGATCCACCGGCGTCGCTTCGTTCCGCGTCATGGTCATCGGATGTCATTATCGTTTCACCTCAACCTTGCTCGACAGCGTCTCGCGCGCCTCGCGCGCGACGTCGAGCTGTGTCCGCAGCTCGTCCCGTCGTTGCTCGTACGCCTCGTTCGAGCGGTCGCCGATCTCGAACAGCAACCGGTTCTCCTTCAGCTCGTCCTGTATCCCCTGGATGTCGTAGAGCTCCTCGATCGCCATCGAGTGAATGACGTTCGCGACCGAGACGATCGGGCGCAGGAGGAGGTCGTCGAGGATGAACACTATCGCTGATTCCCCTGTGCACCGATCTCGATGTCCACGAAGTTGTACGGCGGCCACGGGCCGGTGTACTGGACCGTGAGGACATCACCGTAGTCGTCGGTGACCGCGTCCACCGCCTCGTCGAACGCGATCCGCTCGTCGCGGTCGACGAGATACGACCGGTTCATCACGAGCCGGTCGCTGAACCGGTCGTTCTCGGCTTCGTTGACGCTGGCCGTCGTGAACCGCTCGACGGCGTCTGCACGGATCGCGTCGGCGTCGACCGAGGCGTCCTCGTCGGCGACGAGCTTGACGCCGAACTCGAAGTAGCCGTCGATCTCCCGGAGCGCCTTCGTGAACGCCCGCCGGCCGCCCCGGAGCACGTTCTTGAGCGCGCGGCCGTTCTTGAAGACCGACCCGAACTGCATCGGCACCACCGTTCGTCCGCCGTCGTCGAGCAACACGGTCTGGAGGACGTCGTCGTGCGCACGGGCGTTCTCGTCCGAGAGCTCGGGGTCCATCGTGTCGATGTCGGTCACGACGGCCGCGAGCGGGCCGTGGCTCACCGTGTAGGCGCTCGTCGCGCCCGCGACGCCGTCGACGTCGAACTCCAGCTCCTCGTTCTCGACGACGCCGTAGGCATAGAGATTATCGCTCATGATGGGACGGCGCACGTACCACTCTGGCGCGCCATATCATAGTATCAACGGTCGTGCTAATAGGCGTGTCGCCAGCACGCGCAACCTCTCGCGGGACGGAGTTCGGTTTCCCAACCCCCTGATGGCCGGATGAACCGCCGGCGGTACCCCACCCTGCCGGTGCCTGCCCAAAGAGTATTAGGTGTCCCCCCCTCGAAGGGGATACGATGAGTGCACGACCCTCAAGCGACAGTCTGGCCGAAGTGCTCGACCGAATCCTCGATAAGGGGATCGTCATCGACATCTGGGCGCGTGTCTCGGTGGTCGGTATCGAGATCCTCACGGTCGAAGCGCGCGTGGTCGTCGCCTCGGTCGACACCTTCCTCCACTACGGGAAGGAGATATCCAAGTTGGAGATGGCGAGCCAGTCCGGCGACCTCCAGGACCTGAAGGACCTCGACCTCGGCACGTCGCCGATGGTCCAGCCCGAACCCGACGAGCCGGAAGTCCGGATCGAAGAGCAAGAACAAGAGCAGTAACGCCCGCCATCGGTCGGGCGTCGCGCCCGAACCCGTGCGGCATTTTATATATCACCCCCGAGATGATACTATCCACCAATGGCTGACCTCGACCCAAGCGAGTATACCATCGACGAACTGCGCGACGAGCTCGAATCGATCGACGACCCGGACACCCTCGAAGAGGTCCGCGAGTCCGAATCCGAGAACGAGAATCGGACCGGAGCCCTCGACGCGATCGACGAGCGCCTCGACGCCGTCGAAGACGACGAGAACGAGGCGGACGCCGGATCGGACGGGTCCGGCCAGGCCACTGCCGACGGTGGCGAGAGCGTCAGTCCCGGCATTCTCGAGGTACGAAACCACGTCCGTGACGCCGCCGCGGACCTGATCGGCCGCCCGCTCGATAGCGTCATCGAGATCGAACAGAACGACGACGGCGACTGGCACGCCCTCGTCGAGATCGTCGAGCGCAACTCGGTGCCCGACACCCAGGACATCATCGGGCGGTACGCGCTCCAGGTCGACGACGGCGGAACGATAACGGGCTACCGGCGGCTGGACCGATACCGTCGCGGCGACACGCGACGCGACGAGGAACCCTCGCAAGCGCTGTAGTCACTGGACTCTTTTACAGCCGCCCGACCCAACGGACCCAGCGATCGGTCAGTTGTCGGCGGCCGCATCGTCCTCGTCCGTCTCGTCGAGCGGGTCGTCCGTCCGGGTCGACGCCCCGACACGCGTCGATTCGACGTCGCTACCGACGCCGTGGCCGATCGAGATCGTCGGCGTGAGGGGCTCGCCGCGAACGAGTTCGGGGAGCACGATCCGGACGGCTTCGAGCATCACGATGAAGACGATGGGGAGGAGGAAGAAGCCGTACCAGCCGAGGAGGGCCGGGCCGAGGATGTACGAGAACATCAGGAGCACCATATCGAGCTGGCGACCCGTGATGTATGGCTGGATGAACGTCTGGGGCAGGATGTCGAGCACGAGGAAGTAGACCACCAACACCCCGACCACGAACGCGAGCGCGCCGCGACCGGCTTCGAGCGCCTGGAGCGCGAGGTAGCCGACGAGCGGGAGGTAGACCACCTTGCTGACGACGATCGGGAGAAGGCTCGTGAGCCCGGTGAGCACCGAGAGCGCGAGTATCAGCGGGACCTCGATGCCCGCCGGCGCGAGGAGGGTGGTGGCCTCGTAGGTGATGCCGGCGATGACCGTCATCGCGGCGACGAACAGGACGTTGCCGAAGAAGACCGATTCGAGGTCGGCGTCCACCGTCGAGGCGTAGGCGTAGGCGACGGTGTCCTCACCGCCCACCAGCGACTCGAACCCGCGCGCGAGCCGGTGGTCGTTTTCGAGCAGGTAGTACGAGAGCGCGACCGCGAGCGCCACGAGCAGGAGGCCGCCGAACACCGCGTTGAACACCAGCGTGCCCTGCTGGAGCAGCGTCGGGAGGAGGTCGAGGAGCTGGCGGGGCTGACTGACGAGCTGGCCCGGGTTTCTGAGCAACGAGCTGACCATCGCCTGCTGGTCGGCGGGCAGCGCGCTGACGTTGAAGTACGTGCCGATGCTTTCGGAACTGTCGGAGAAGAGGAGCCGACGGACTTGCTGGTAGATGCGGAACCCCGTGTAGACGACGAGCAGGAGGATCGGGACGACCACCACGACGACGGTGGTGACCGCCGCGAGCCCGGGGGAGTTGGTGTAGCGCGCGAGCCGTCGGCAGATCGGTCTGGTGGCGTAGTAGCCGAAGATCCCGAGGACGATCACGCCGATGAAGGAGTACACGAGATACGCCGCGACGAACCCGAGAGCGAGAACGAAGAACCACCACGCGACGCGCGCTCGGCTGGTGAACGGACCGAACTCGCCATCGGAAGCCATCGTTCCGTCGGACAGCCGCTCCCCGGAAAGCCCTTGCCCTTGCATGGGGGCGGGACTCGACGGGAAGGTTTTAGGCCGCTTCGCCGTGGTTTCGGGGTATGATACTCTCTGACGGCGACATCCGCCGGCGGCTCGACGGGGGTAGTCTCGCAATCGAGCCGCTCGCCGACCCCGCCCTCCAGATCCAACCCGCGAGCGTCGACCTCAGGCTCGGACGGGAGTTCCTCGAATTCCAGCGGACCAACATCCCCTGTATCCACCCCGACTCGACGAACGAGGTCGACGAGTACGTCACCGAGACCGTGGTCGAGGAGGACGAGGAGTTCATCCTCCATCCGGGCGACTTCGTTCTGGGGACGACCGTCGAACGCCTCGCGGTGCCCGACGACCTGATCGCACACGTCGAGGGACGGTCCTCTCTGGGCCGCCTCGCGGTCGTGATCCACGCCACGGCGGGCATCGTGGACCCGGGCTATCGGGGACAAGTCACGCTCGAACTCTCGAATCTGGGGACCGCGCCGGTGGCACTCTCGCCTGGGATGCGGATCTCACAGGTGGTCTTCACCGAGCTCAAATCGCCGGCCGAGGAGCCCTACGGCGCGGGTCGAGGCTCGAAATACCAGGACCAGGCCGGGCCACAGGCCTCCCGGATCGGCAACGACCACGAGTTCGGCGGCGACCAGCTCTCCGGGACCGGGACGAACGAGGAACCACGATGAGGTTCGTCGAGGAGATCGTGGTCGACGAGTTCCTCCCCACCTTCCGGTCGCTGCTCGCCGAACGCCTCCGCGAGCGCGGGCTGACCCAGAGCGAGGTGGCCGACATCCTCGACATCAGCCAGTCGGCCGTCTCGAAGTACGCCCACGGCGAGGTGGCACGGAACGACCGGATCGGCGGTGACGACCGGGTGGCCGGCCTCGCCGACGAGCTCGCCGACGGCCTCGCGAACGGCGAGACGACCCAGGTCGGCGCGCTGGTCGAGACCGAGATCCTGATCCGGGAGCTCGAACGCGGCGACCTCCTCGCGGACCTCCACGCCGAGGCGGTACCGGGGCTCGCCGGCAACGCGGGCTTCGACGTCCACGACGCCGACAGCGACCTCCGGGCGGCCGAGCGCACGCTGGCCTCGGTCCGTCGCGGCCTCACCACGCTCGAAACCACGGGCGGGTTCGCCGGCCTCATCCCGAACGTGGGCGCGAACCTCGTCGAGTGCGTCCCCGAGCCGAACGGGATCGAGGACGTCGCCGGCGTCCCCGGGCGGATCTTCGACGTGAAGGGTCGAACCACGGTGCCGGGCGAACCGGAGTTCGGGGTCTCGGGCCACGTCGCGGGCGTGTTGCTCGCCGCGCGCGCCGCGGGCAACGACGCGCGCGCCGCGCTCAACCTCCGATACGACCCGACGATCCTCGAACGGCTCGAAGCCGAGGGCCTCCACGCCGTGGAGTTCGACGGCGAGACCGACGTCGAGGCGGCCATCGCGGCGGTCGAGGCCGCAGACGCCGACGTGCTCTATCAGGCGGGCGGGTTCGGCATCGAGGCCATCGTCTACCTCCTCGCCCCGAGCGCCGAGGACGCCGCCGCCCGCGTTCGTGACCTCGTCTGAGTCCATGAGTCGACATACCGACGGGGACCGCACGAGGGATGGAGGCGTGAACGAGGCACAAGCCTTCTACGGCCGGTGGGCGGGGCTCTACGACGTCGTCGCCACCTTCCCGGGTGTCGGCTCGTGGCGCGAGCACGCCGCCGCGGACCTCGACCTCTCGCCCGGCGACACCGTCGTCGAGATGGGCTGTGGGACCGGCGCGAACCTCCCCTTCCTCCGCGAGCGGGTCGGCGCGAGCGGGACCGTCGTCGGCGTCGACTTCACGCGCGGGATGCTCGACCGAGCCGCAGCCCGGGTCGAGGCGAAGGGCTGGGAGAACGTCCACCTCGTCCACGGCGACGCGACCGCACCGCCCATCGAAGGACCGGTCGACGCCGTGCTCGGGAGCTTCGTGGTCGGGATGGTTTCGGAACCGGCGAGAGTAGTCGAGGGATGGTGTGCGCTGGTCCGGCCGGGCGGTCGGATCGCGCTGCTCGACGCGACCCGAAGCACGGATCCGCGGGCGCGCCCGCTCGACGCCCTGTTCCGACTGTTCGTCGCCGCGAGCGCCCCGCCCACGACTCGGCTTCGCTACCCGACGCCGCCGTGGAAACCGCTCGACGACCGCGTGACCGCCGCCCGCGAACCGCTCGAAGATCGTCCTGAATACGCTCACGAGGAGTTCGCGCTCGGCTTCGTTCGGCTGAGTTCCGCCGCCATCGAGTGAGGCGACGAGCACGCCTGAAAACTCATGTGGGTGGATTCCAAACGGTTCGGTATGGCGACGGACGATTCGCGCGAGAACGAGCTAACGATGGCCGACGCCGTCCGGGTGTACAAGTGGCTGACCGTGCTCGCACTCGTCGGCTTCCTCGCGGCGTTTTTCCTCCCACCGGTCGTTCCGAGCGGCCTCACGAACACCGTCGTCGGCGTGTGGTTGCTCGCCACCCTCCTCGCGTTCGCCCACGTCGGGATCCGGAACTCGACCCACGGCGTCTGACCCCGCTGCGCGAGCGTTCGATCGTCCTCCGTGGACTCGTCACGACGTTTCGACGACGACCGAACGGTTTTCGACCCCGACCCGAGTAGTCCGCCCATGAGCGAACCCAACGACGTCGACCTCACCGCCCACCACACCGGGATCACCGTTCGCGACCTCGACGAATCCATCGAGTTCTACCGCGACGTGCTCGGCCTCGAGGTCGCGGCGGAGTTCACCCTCTCTGACGAGGAGTTCGCGGCGGCGGTCGCCGTCGAGGGAGCGACTGGAAAGTTCGCCCACCTCGACGCCGGCGGGTCGCGCGTCGAACTCATCGAGTACGAGCCCGAGGGCGAGACGGTCGGCGAGACGATGGTGAACCAGCCCGGCGCGAAGCACCTCGGCCTCGCGACCGACGACGTCGACGGCTTCTACGAGGGGCTGCCCGAGTCGGTGGAAGCGCTGAGCGAACCCCGAACCACCGGCAGCGGGTCGCGCATCCTGTTCGTCCGCGACCCGGAGGGGAACCTCGTCGAACTCGTCGAGTCGTAGGGTCAGTCGTCGGCGGGCGCACGCGGCGTTAGCTCGACCGGGTCGGCGTCGATCCCGAGGTCGTCGATGGCGGCCTGGGCGGCGCGCTTGCCCGAGAGGAGCATCGCGCCGAAGGTCGGGCCCATCCGGGGCAGGCCGTAGGTCGTGGCGACCGCCATCCCGGACGCGACGACGCCGTCGTGGACTGTTCCGGTGTGTTCGACCACGCCGTCCTCGGATTTCCCGACCCACATCGAGTCGTGACCCGGCGAGTCGTGACCCGGCGCGCCGTAGGAGTTTTCACCTGTCTGGTCCATCCCGGTCGCGTTCTCGGCGGCGTCGCCGAGGCCCGGCGCGTCGAGCACGCCGCGTTCGTCGAGCTTCGAGACCACCATCGCGTCGTGGCCGGTGGCGTCGATCACGACCTCGCTCTCGACCGCGATCGGGTCGACACAGGTGATCTCCCGGGGGAGGGCGTGGACCGGCGTCCAGTTCATCACGATCCCGCCGACGCGGTGGTTCTCGCGCACCACGATGTCGGTGAACTCCGTCATGTTCTGCATCTTCGCGCCCGCGTCACAGGCCGCCTTGATCAGCCCCGAACACGCTTCCGGGCCGTTCGCGACGTACAGACCCTCCGAATCCTCGGATTCCTCGTAGCTCACGTCGAGGTCGTCGAGCACCGACTGGGCGGGGTCCCGCACCGTGACCTTGTTCATGAGGAAGCCGCCGAGCCAGAACCCACCCCCGAGGTAGTTGTTCTTCTCGACGACCATCGACTTCACGCCACGCTCGCCCAACTCCGTCGCCGCCATCAGCCCCGAGGGGCCGCCGCCGACGATGATCACGTCCGACTCGGTGTAGTCGAGGAACTCCTCGGTCCACTCCTGTCCGATCGCTCGGGTGACGTCCGCCTCGCCCACGTCGCTGAACTGAGTCATACAACCCAGTGATATTCGTCTGTGGTACAAAAGCGTTGTGTCGAAGCGGGTTCGGCCCGGCGGCCGGGGTCGATCCGAAGTGCGTATAACGGGCGTCCCCGCCTTCCAAACTGGATGGAGTACGGTCTCGTCGTCGTGTGGTGGGTCGCCTACGTCGTGCTCGGGCTGTTCGGCCTGCCGGTCGCCGCGCGGCTCTGTTCGTCGCTGCCGGGCCGGGGGGCTGGCTTCTCGCTCGGGCTCTCGTTCGCCGTCTTCGGGCTCGTCGGGTTCTGGGTCGGCCACCTCGCGCTCGGCTGGGTCGCGGTGATCGCGGGACTGGTCGGGCTCGCGGTCTGTGCGATGGCCTCGGTCCGGGGCGGCGTCGAGGTCGACCGGCGGGCGGCCGCCGAGGCCCTCGTGGTGTTCACCCTCGTCTACCTGGTCGTGATCGCGGTCCGCGGCGTCGACCCCGGGATCACCCCCGACGGCGAGAAGTTCCTGGATTTCGGGCTCGTGATGTCGCTCTATCGCGCGCCCACCCTCCCGCCCGAGGACATGTGGTTCTCGGGGAAGGCGGTCATCTACTACTACGGCGGCCACCTCCTCACCTCGATGCTGAGTCGGCTGCTCGACGTCCACCCGTGGTACGGGTTCAACCTCTCGATGGCGGGCCTCTACGGCGCGCTCGCGGCGGGTATCTACGAGCTGGCCGGCGCGATATCGGTGGGGCGACGGCTCGACCGCGCGACGGACGCCCTCGGGAGGGAGACGGTCTCGAAGCTCGGTACCACCCGGGCCCTCGCGGGCGTGACGGCGGTCTTCTTCGCCGTGGGCGCGGCGAACCTCGCGACGGCCGTTCGACTGGTCGTCCGTCGCCTACCGTCGGGGCTCCGGGGGCCCGCGGCGGGTGCGCTCGCGTCCTCGCACTCCCAGTTCGCGGTCGAGGCGGTGCTGGCTCCGATCGCCTCGAACTACTACTTCAAGAGCGCGGGTCGGATCATGGCCGACCTCTACAACCCGTTCCCGCTGTTCGCCATCGTCCGGGGCGACCTCCGGCCGTACGCCGTGAGCACGCCGTTTCTCGTGGTGGTGGTCGGGCTCTGCTATGCCTACTACCGGACCCCCGAGACCCACCGTCGTCGCCGACGGCTCCTGCTGTTCGGCGCGATACCCGTCGTCGTCGGGTTCATCGTCACCGTCAACACCTGGGGGCTCGCGGTCGCGGGCGGCGTGGTCTGGCTCACGCTCACGTTCGCGCCGGCGCGCCTCCGGAGCCTCCTGCCAGCGGGGTCGGCCGTCGACCTCTCGCCACACATCGAACGGGCGACGACCACTCGGGCGTCGGCGGCGCTCGCCCGCCTCGTCGGCGCGCTCGTTACGGCGGGTGTCGTGGGGGTTCTCGGGATCGTCGCGGCGCTGCCGTTCGTCTTCGGCCCGCTCAGCAGCGGTCCCTCGACCGCGGTCACGACGGTCGCGGCGGGTGCGCGCAGCCCGCTCGGCTCCCTCCTCCTGATCCACGGGGCGTTCCTCGCGGTGTTCGTCGCCTACTACGTCGCGCGGGTTCGCGAGCGCTGGCAGACCCCGGCCGCCGTCGCGGTGTTGCTCTGGTTCGTCGCGGTCGTCGTGCTGGTGCCCGCCGCGCTCGCCCCGCTCGCGCTGTTCGGCGTACTGCTCGCCACCGGCTGGTACTTCGTCGCGACCGACCGGACGGGCTTCGAGGGCGTGCTCGTGGTGGCGGGGCTCGGGCTCGTCCTCCTGGCCGAGGTCGTCTACATCAAGGAGGGCGGCGGCACCCGGTTCAACACCGTCGTGAAGACCTACATGCCGGCGTGGGTGCTCTGGGCGAGCGCGGTCGGCGTGATCCTCCCCCGGCTCGTCCGCGGTCGCCGGCGCTGGTCGTGGTCGCGCCGTCAGGTGCTCGCGGGCGCGCTCGCGGGCGTGCTCGTGCTCTCGACCGCGGCGTTCGGCGGGGTCGCGCTCACGAGCCACTTCGCGAACTCGCCGGTCGAGGAACCGACGCTCGACGGGATGGCGGCGGCCGAGAACAACGTTCCGGGGCAAGTCGCGGGGATCGAGTGGCTCGACGACCGCCCGGGTCGGCCGACCATCGTCTCGGCGGCCAGCCCGTACCTCTATCGCTGGAGCGCCGCCCCGGCGGCGAGCCTCACCGGTTTACCGACCGTGATCGGCCTACCACACGAGATCCAGTTCCGGAATCGGACGGCCTACTTCAACCGGGCCTACGCGGTCAACACGATCTACCTCGGGACCGACGAGCAGCGCGCGGCGCTCCTCGACCAGTACGGCGTCGAGTACATCTACGTCGGTCCGACCGAGCGCGAGCGCTACGGCGACTTCGCGTCGTTCGACGAACTCCGGGGTGTCCGGGTAGCTTACCAGGAGGACACCGTGACGATCTACGCCGTCGACCAGAGTCGGTTGGCGACGTAGCCCGGAACCCGATTTTACTCTAGCTGGCCGGATCGAATGGCCCGCTCGGCGTCGGCGAGCGCCGCCTCGCGGTCGAAGCCCTCGATTATCGCGTCCCACTCCTCGGGCCGGTCGCGGAGGTCGCGGGCGTGCTCGGTGATGGCCGGGAGCGCACGGACGAGGTTGTCGACCACGGGGACGGCGGCGGCCTGGGGCGAGCGCGACAGCGGGTTGAGGTCCACCACGATCTCGGTTTTCCCCATCTCCGCGAGCGCCGCGGCGCGGTCGCCGTCTTCGAGGGGGACCAACACCACGTCGGCGGCGTGGATCCCGTCGGCATCGACCTTGCCGCGCTCGTGGGACAGCCCGGGGATCCGTGCGTCGGCGGTGAGTCCCTTCACCTCGCTCGCCCCGTGGTCGCGGAGGTGGTCGGCGATCGCGTCCATCCGCGCCTCGGTTCGGTTGAAGAGGTTGACCTCGATCGCCGCACCCGTGGCGTCGGCGAGGTCGACCACCGCCTCTGGCGCGAGCGCCGCGACGTTGCCGTTGACGGAGACCACGGGCGACTCCGCGCGGAGGAGGTGGGCGGCGGCGGCACGTTCGGCGGCGGCGGCGCTCTCGATGGTCCGTTCGCCGATGAGGTAGTCGAAGGCCTCGCCGCGGCCCTCCGCGATCAGCCCCTGTCGACTCGTGATCCCGGCGTCGATGCCCGCCTCGATCCGGTGGCGGGTCCGGAGCGACGCGCTCCGGGGATGGTCGTCGGGGACCGCCGTGTGGCTCATACCACGAATTCGTGATGAATCGGGAAAAATCGACCGTTCCGTGCCCCGGGCGGTCAGACCAGCCGCGCGCCACACGGGTCGAGTTCGCAGACGACCGGGTCGTAGCCCGCCGCCGAGAGGCCCTCGCCGGGCGCGACCACGGTCTCGCCGAGCATCGCCATCGCGGCCTCGCCGCCCGCCTCGCCGACGGCCTCGATGGCCGCCTCGACGGGCGGCGTGAGCAGGTCGGCCTCGATCGCGAACGACCGCGAGAGCGAGAGCGCCCGCGGGAGCGTCGGTTCGTCGAGCAGCGCGTCGAGCGCGCGCTCGCCCGCCGTCGAGAGGGTCTCGACGTCGCCGCCGATGACCTCGTCGGTCGAGCGGCTCCCGAACGAGACGTACTCGATCCGGGTTTCGGGCACCGAGAGCCCGTCGAGACGGTTCACCGCGGGCGCGCCGGGCGCGAGTCGGAGTGGGACCCCGCCGCGGGCCTGAGCCACGACGTCGCCGAGGCCCGTGCCCGCCTCGACCTCGGCGGCGTGGGCCACCCCGACGAGTTCGTTCTCGGTGAGCGCGAGGTCGTAGGCCGCGTTCGCGACGAGCGCGGTCCCGAGCGCCGCGCCGCCGGAGACCCCGAAGCCCGCGCTGACGGGGACCGAGGGTTCGACGACCGCACGTGCCGTGACCCCGAGCGCGTCGAGCGTGCGGGTTACGGCCTCCATCTCGATGGGGTCGCCGTCGAGGACCACTTCGGGTTCGTCGGCGGGGTGGAGTTCGACCGTCACGCCGTCGGTGAGCGCGAGGCCGACGCCTCGGGATCCCGTCTTTCGGGGCTCCGAACGCCGATGGACGCTGAAAAACCCCGTGACGTGACCGGGGACGAACGCCCGCGGGCGGTCGGTCGTGGCGCTACCCCGGACACGGCTCCGCGTCATATCCCAGCCTCGGCGGCGGTCGGGATAAGCCGCCCGTTCGGACGTCGGGTCGGTTTGCCCGAACTCGGTTCCCCTCCGGCCGAAGCGCCTGCACCCGCCGGCGATAGCGCTTTGTATCGATCGGCACTGTCTCCGGCTACCGAATGCCGAAACCGAACCCGACGAGACCGTTCTTTCACGGTCGTGACGACGAACGATACTGCCGGGGGGCGCGTGTGTGCCGGTGAACGACGGGAGCCCCGAGGACGACCGGGACCGAGAGGGTTCGGCCGAGGCACCCGACGAGGGGGACCCGATCCGCGAGTCGACCGCCCACGCCGCCTCGGGTGCGCCGAACGCAGGCTGGGCGATCGGCGACCGGTTCTCCTCGGAGGAGATCTTCCAGCGCGTGCTCGCCACCGCCGACGAGGAGGTCTCGACCGGCGCGCGCGAACTCTTCTTCAGCGGGCTCGCGGCGGGCTTCGCGATCGTCCTCACCTTCGTCGCCCACGCCGCGCTGACCGCGTACTTCCCCGAGAACACCCTGCTCGCCTCGCTGCTCTACCCCATCGGGTTCATCTACATCATCCTCGGGCGCTATCAGCTCTACACCGAGAACACCCTGCCCCCTGTGGCGCTCTTTCTCGCCCGCCTCGCCAGCCTCCCCCTGATGCTCCGGGTCTGGGTCATCGTCCTCGTCGGCAACGTCCTCGGGGCAGCCCTCGGGGTGTTCGTGCTCGCCCACACCCACGTGCTCTCGCCGCCGGCGATGGCGGCCGCCGCGGAGTTCACCCAGTCGGGCCTCGAAACCGGCTGGTGGGACCTCTTCTTCAAGGCGGTGTTCGCGGGCTGGCTGGTCGCTGGCGTGGTGTGGCTCGGCCACGCCGTCCGGGACTCGATCGCCCGACTGCTCCTGATCTACGTCGTCTTCTACACCATCGTCGCCACCGAACTCTACCACGTCGTCGTCACCGCCGCCGACGCGCTGTTCGCGGTCTTCATCGGCGACGCCGGGCTGTTCGCAGTGTTCGCCGAGTTCTGGCTCCCGGTGTTGCTCGGCAACACCGTCGGCGGGGTCGTGCTCGTGGCGCTGGTGAACTACGGCCAGACCGAACGTCGGCGGTTTCCCGAGATCCGCCAGCTCTCGACCCGCGAGTGGCTGTTCAGCTGGCGGGGCGGTCGCGACCGCGACCCGATCGACATGGAGCAGGCAGGTCCCGAAAACGATTGATTCCCCGCAAGAACCCAGGCTTCAGAGCAGTTCGACGACGGTGATGATCCCATAGCCGAGCCCCAGCGCGAGCGCCAGCGAGCCGAGCCAGGCGAGGACCGTATAGCCCATTTTCGCGCCGCTGACGCCCGCCCCGCCCGCCGCGTAGCCGCTGCCCACGACGGCGCTCACGATGATCTCGTTGAACGAGACCGGGATCCCGAAGACCACGGCGGCCTGTGCGATCGCGAACGAGGGGATCAGCGCCGCGATGGACCGCCGGGGACCGAGCGAAGAGTAGTCCTGTGCGATCGCCTTGATCATCCGCGGCGCGCCCATCCACGACCCCGTGAGGAGGCCGAGGCCGCCGAAGACCAACAGCCCCACCAGGGGAAGCGTTATCGGTAACGACGCTTCCTCCATCGCCGCGATCAGCGGTCCGACCGCGAGGCCGACCTGACTCCCGCCGGCCGAGAACGCCACGAGACCGCCGAGCACGAGCAGGAATCGGCGCTCGGCGCTTTCGACACCGCTCGACATGTCGTAGGCCAGCAGCCCCGCGGCGGCGACCGCGGCGACGACCGAGACCAGCGCGATACCGACCAACGACGACATCGAGAGGTCGCGGGTGGCCGCGACCGCGATCGACGCGCCGCCGTCCGGCCCCAGCAGGGTGAAGGGGATGTTGGCGACGATGAGGCCGATGACCGCCCCGAGCACCGGGATGCTGTAGCGCTCGGGGATCCGCTCGTCGCGGAGCAGCCGCGCGGTGGCGTAGGCGACCCCGCCGCCGATGAACGGAGTGAGCACCCAGAGCGCGCCGATCTCGATGTACTTCGGCCAGACCGGGGTGCCGCCGAGGCCGAGACCGACGCCGATGACCGCCCCGGTCACCGTGAACGCGGTGGCGATCGGGTAGCCGGTGAAGATCCCGACCGCCACGAGGACCGCCGCGAGCAACAGGAGGACCGTGGCGGCCGTCGGCGACAGCGTGAGTCCGCCGACGAGTCCCGTGCCGACCGCGTCCGCGACGTTCGCCCCCTGAAGCACCGCTCCGAGCAACCCCAGAATGCCCACCAGAAAGCCCGCCCGCATCACCGAGATCGCGCGCGCGCCGACCGCCGGCGCGAACGGGGTCGACCCCGACGAACCCGCACCGATCGTCCAGGCCATGAAGAAGCTCGCGAGCACCGCGACGACGAGGATGGCTATCGTGCCGAGCGCAACCATCTACGTCGTGTCCTCCCCATCGACGGCGGCCCGCCGTTCCTCATCGCCGAGCGCTACATTACTCATCGAGGTACTGTTCAGCGCGTCCGAACAAACATCCGTCGCCGGCACCCGCATGGTCTTGCTGTCGGCATCAGCGGCGAAGTGATAGGGCTGTCGGACCACGGAGGTCGTGAAACCCGTTCGTCGAGGCCGACCCTTCGCCCCCCGACCGACCCACAGACTGATCGCCGAATACACCGTAGCACAGCGTACACGTGCCGTCGATAAGCGCTCGGATCCCCGACGAGGAGCGCGAAGCGCTGGAGGAGGTCGCCGACCTGCTGGATGAGGACCGAAGCACGACCATCCGAGAGGCGCTCCGGGAAGGGCTCCACGACCTTCGTGTCAGAACCGCCGTCGAACGGTAACCAGACCGGTGCGATCTCGGTGAATCAGGCCGCACGGATAGCTGGTGTTTCGCTCGGCGAGTGGCTACAGATCGCCCGCGACCGGAATCTGACGACCCAGCTCTCACCGGAAGACCTGGAACGGGATGCCGACGCCGCGCGAGAGCTGTGATCCTCGTCGATGCGACGGCGCTTCTCTCACTTGGAGCTAGCGGCGAGCTAGACTTGCTCTTGAACTTCGATCAGAATCCAGCGGTGCTCCCCGCCGTCGACGACGAAGTCGTGACCGAGCCAGCACGAACCAACCTCGATGATTCTACGACCACGATAGAGTCCGCACTCCCTCGGACGGACTCGTTTCGTCCGACGAACCGATCGGGGACGCGAGAGGCGAGGCGGAACGGATCCTCGACCAGTCCGAAATCGACGGCGACTTCGAGGTCGTCCTCGCAGTTCTCGTCGAAACCAAAGCCGGACGTTCCGTTGGGGTGGTCTCCGACGACCGACGAGTTCGGACCATCGCGGACGGGCTCGGCGCGATCGCCACGGGAACGGTCGGTGTCGTCGTTCGCGCGGTCGACGAAGGACTCCCGCCGGACGACGCAAAGGACCTGACCCGAGCGATCGATCGCCACGGGTTGCACATGACCGGCGAGCTGCGCGAGACCGCGGACGAACTCATCGAGGACGCTGCCGACCCCGACTGACCACGGACTCAGACGCTGGCGATCTCGCGGGACTCACTCCGTTCGTCTCGCTGGCTCCCAACGTTTTCGCTACGGGCTCAAACGTTGGCGATCCCGCGGGAACAGAACCGCCTCACGGATGTTCGGCAGGTCGAGCATCGTCATCACGAGGCGTTCGGCCCCGATGGCCCAGCCCGCGTGGGGCGGCATCCCGTACTTGAACATCTTGGTGTAGTACTCGAAGGCCTCGGGGTCGAGCCCCTGCTGTTCGAAGCCCTCGACGAGGTGGTCGTGGCGGTGTTCACGCTGGCCGCCCGAGACGAGCTCCATCGAGGGGGCCATCATGTCGAACCCAGTCGAGAGCTCGCCGTCGTCGTGGTCCATGATGTAGAACGGCTTGATCTCCGAGGGCCAGTCGGTGATGAAGTAGTGGCCGTCGACGTCCGCGCCGAGCGCGCGCTCGCCCTCGGTGGGCAGGTCGTCGCCCCACTCCAACTGTTCGTCGAGCTCGCCGGTGGCGTTGATCCGCTCGATGGCTTCTTCGTATGTCAGACGGGGGAACGCCTCCTCGGGGGCTTCGAACCCCTCGTAGCCGAGGGTTTCCAACTGTGACTCACAGTTCTCGGCGACGGCCTCGTAGGCCGAGCGAACCACGTGCTCGCAGGCGTCCATCGCCTCCTCGTGGTCGATGAAGGCCGACTCGAAGTCGATCGAGGTGGCCTCGTTGAGGTGGCGGGGCGTGTTGTGCTCCTCGGCCCGGAAGATCGGGCCGATCTCGAAGACGCGCTCAAGCCCGCTCCCGACCATGAGCTGTTTGAACAACTGTGGGGACTGGTTCATGAACGCCTCGCGCCCGAAGTAGGTGATCGGGAAGAGTTCGGTCCCGCCCTCCGTCCCCGTGGCGACGATCTTCGGCGTGGTGATCTCGGTGCCGCCGAGCTCTCGGAAGGCCTCGCGGGCCGCTCTGAGAATCTCGGCGCGGATCTCGAAGATCGCCTTGGCTTCGTCGCGCCGGAGGTCGAGGGTCCGGTTGTCGAGCCGCGTGGGGAGTTCGGCGTCGACCTTCTCGGAGGGGTCGAGCGGGAGTCCCGGCTCGGCAGGGGCGAGGACCTCCACCGACTCGGGCACCACCTCGACGCCCGTCGGCGCGCGTTCCTCCTCCTCGACGGCCCCGGTGACCGAGACGACGCTCTCGCGGCTCACCTCGGTCCCCGTCTCGACGAGGTCGTCGTCCATCGCGTCCTTCTCGAACTTGACCTGGATCTTCCCGGTGCGGTCGCGCACGATCAGGAAGGCGATCCCGCCCAGGTCGCGGATCTCGTGGGCCCAGCCAGCGATCGTCACCGTCTCGCCCGGCTCCGCCGCCGCCGTCTCGGTTCGGTCGTTCATACACGGGATGCGAAGCCGTGGTTGTAAACGCCGTCGGTTTCGACGAATCACCCCGGGGAGTGCGACCCCAGGTGGGCCGAACCCGACCCGTTTTACCCCGCCGAACGGTGTGTTCACCCGTGCCATCCACTGCTCACGGACGCGTCGTCTCCCTCGAATCGCCGAAGGTGGTCGAGACGAATAGTTATAGACTCCCGACGCCGGAACCGGGTGCGGTGCTCACCGAGGTCGTCCGGGCCAACATCTGTGGCTCCGAACTCCACATCTGGTCGGGCAACCACCCGCTCATCACGGACGGAAGCCTCGGCCACGAGGCGCTCTGCCGCGTGGTCGAACTCGGCGACGGCGTGACGACCGACCGTGCCGGGGAACCCATCGAGGTGGGCGACTACATCGCCCCCGCGTACTTCATCACCTGCGGGGAGTGTGCGTACTGTGGCCGGGGCCAGTTCGGCCAGTGTGCGAACGCCTACCGGGAGTGGTCGAAGAACCCGACCCAGCACCCACACTTCACGGGGACGTTCGCGACCCACTACTACGTCAGCCCCGACCAGTACTTCTACCGCGTGCCCGACGGCGTGGGCGACAAGGCCGCCGCGAGCGCGAACTGTGCGCTCTCGCAGGTCCTCTTCGGCTTCGACGAAGTTGGACTGAGTCACGACGACACCGTCGTGGTCCAGGGCGCGGGCGGACTCGGGTTGAACGCGCTCGCCGTCGCGGCCGAGAGCGGTGCCGAGACCATCGTCATCGACGGGGTCGACGAGCGGCTCGACCTGGCGCGGCGGTTCGGTGCCGACCACACCATCGACATGGACGAGTACGGAACCGTCGAGGAACGGGCCGAGCGGGTTCGGGAGCTGACCGACGGGCTCGGTGCGGACGTCGCCGTCGAGGTCACCGGCGTCCCCGACGCGTTCAGCGAGGGGGTCGAGCTGCTCCGAAAGGGCGGGCGCTACCTCGAGATGGGGAACATCGTGCCCGGCGAGACGACCGACTTCGACCCGGGCAAACTCACCCGCAAATCCATCGACATCGTCTCGACGATGCGATACGACCCGTGGTATCTCCGCGAGGCGCTCGAATTCCTGGAAGCCCACGAGGACGACTACCCGTTCGCGGACCTCCTCGACGCCGATTTCGCTCTCGAAGACGTCCAAGAAGCGCTCCAGGCGTCCAACGACCGGAGCGTGACGCGGGGATCGCTGGTTCCCGAACGCGACTGAGCCGCCGACCCAGCCGGAAGGACGTCGACACCTGGTTCTCGACGATCCGAGACGACGATTCCGGTAACGGAAACGACGGGGCGGGTTCGTCCGGGCGTCGCCCACGTTCCCTCGTGCTGACTCCTGTTTTGCCCAGCGAGGCTCGAAGGCGGTCGTTCTGTTAGCTACCGCTCTCCAGCCCGACCACTCGAAACGCGAGCCCACGAACCCGCACCGACCCGGAGCCATCCTCCACGGTCGAACACGCGGTATCGTGGCGAATCCGCAAAAATACCGTGCTTCTTATCTTGATTCGTGCGTAGATATAGATATGGAGAACGATTCAAGATGGTAACTGACGTGGTGGTGGTCGATGGAGGTGGATCCATCGGGGACGCGCTCGCGTCGCGGATCGCGGCCGACGGCGGTGGAGTGATGTTCCTCGCCGAGAACGAACACGCGGTCGAGCGGGCGAGCGATGCGGGGGTCGACGCCCGGACGGTGGACGTGGGTCGGGCGGGCACGTTCGACGACGACGCGATCGAACGGGCCGACGTCGCGCTGGTGGTCTCTCCCGAGGACGGACACAACCTCCTCGTCGGGCAGTTCCTCCGTCTCAGACGGGTGAAGCGCGTGGTCGCGCTGGTGAACGACCCCGCGAACCTCGACGCGTTCGCGGAGGCCGGGATCGAACCGGTCTGTGTCACGGGCACGCTGACCGGCGTGCTCGACGCGCGTCGGCGCGAGCCACGGGCTGCGACGCGCGAGCGCGCGACCGAGACGTCGAGCGAGTCGCACGAGACGGACGAGCCGTCCCGAACTGACGACCGCACGCGACTCAGGTCCGATGGCGGGCGAGTGGAGCCGCACGAATGACGAAGGGGCTCGAACGCGACCTCGGTCTGCCGTCGGTGCTCGCGATCAGCATCGGCGCGATGATCGGGAGCGGGATCTTCATCCTGCCCGCCCTCGCGGTCGACATCGCCGGGCCGGCCGTCGTGCTCGCGTACCTCATCGCCGGCCTGCTGGTGGTGCCGGCGGCGCTCTCGAAGTCCGAGATGGCGACCGCGATGCCCGAATCCGGCGGGACCTACCTTTTCATCGAGCGCGGGATGGGGCCGCTGCTCGGGACGGTCGCCGGGATCGGGACCTGGTTCGCGCTCTCGTTCAAGGGCGCGCTCGCGCTCGTCGGCGGCGTCCCCTACCTTCTCTACCTCTTCGAGGTCCCCCAGTGGATCACGACGCCGCTCGCGCTGACGCTCGCGATTATCCTCGTCGCCGTCAACGTGCTCGGCGCGAAACAGACCGGCCAGCTCCAGGTCGTCATCGTCGGCGTGATGTTGGTCGCGCTCGGCTGGTTCGCGATCGGCGGGCTGCCGTCGGTCTCGCTCACCAACTACGAGGGCTTCTTCGCCAGCGGGACGGGCGGGATCCTCGAAGCCACAGGACTGGTGTTCGTCTCCTACGCGGGCGTGACGAAGGTCGCGAGCGTCGCCGAGGAGATCGAGAACCCCGGACGGAACGTCCCGCTCGGGATCCTCGGCTCGCTCGCGTTCACCACCGTCCTCTACATCCTGATCGTGTTCGTGCTGCTCGGCGTCACCGACCTCGATACGCTCGGGGACACGAGCGCGCCGATGGCGCTCGCCGCGGACGTCGCGCTCGGGCCGATAGGGGTTCTCGCGGTCGTGGTCGCGGCGCTGCTCGCGCTCGTGAGCACCGCCAACGCGGGTGTGCTCTCGTCGTCGCGCTACCCGCTCGCGATGAGTCGGGACAACCTCGCACCGCCCTCGCTGGGCGAGATCAGCGAGCGGTTCAACACCCCGAGCAACTCGATCACGGTCACGGGGGTCGTCCTGCTCCTCCTGATCGCGTTCGTGCCGATCCAGGACATCGCCAAACTCGCGAGCGCGTTCCAGATCCTCGTCTTCGTGCTGGTGAACGTCGCGATCGTCGCGTTCCGTCGCGGTACCATGCCCTACGAACCCACCTTCCACTCGCCGCTGTACCCGTGGATACAAGTCGTGGGCGTGGTCGGCGGGCTCGTGCTGTTGACCCAGATGGGAACCGTTCCGCTGCTCGGTTCGGTGGTCATCACGCTCGCGGGCGTGGCGTGGTACCTCGGCTACGGCCGCCGTCGCGTCGACCGCGACGGGGCGGCCGTCGACGCCGTGCGCCGCGAGGTCGGTCGCCGGAGCGTCGTGCGCACCCGGAACGCCATCGCGCCGGCCGGGGGCTACGAGGCGATGGTCGCGGTTCCCGAGACGACCGACCCGGCCCACGAGCGGGGGCTGATCGGGGTCGCGACCGACCTCGCGCGCGTGCAGGACGGCTCGGTGACGGTGGTCCGGTTCGACGAGGTGGCCGACCAGGTGCCGCTGCCCGCGGCCACCGATCCCTCGGAGGGGGACCTGGCCTTCGAGGAGCGGATCGAGGCGCTCGGAGCCGATTTCGACGTGCCGGTCCGGGCCCACGAGACCGTGAGCCACGACACCCGTCACGCGGTCGCGAACGCCGTCACCGACCGCGACCCCGACGTGCTGGTGCTCGGCTATCGGTCGCGGGGGCTCCGCGACCGGGTGTTCGACTCTGACGCCGACTGGGTGCTCGCCCACACCGACTGTGAGGCGGTCGTCGTGGACGACCCGGAGAACGGGTTCACGAACGTCGAAACCGTGACCGTGCTCACGGACGAGGGTCCGTACGACCCGATGAAGGTGGCGGTCGCCGACGCGGTCGCGATGGCGCACGGCGCGACGGTCCGCTTCGAGTACACCGTCGACGACCGACCCAACGACTCGCGCCAGCGGGCGCTCGCCGACTACCACGAGGCGATCGCCGAGGTGTGTTCGGCACCGGTTCGGACCGGCTTCGTCCGGACGGACGGCGGGAAAGCCGATGCCGACGCCGACGTGTTCGTGGTCGCGGCCGGAAACCGCTCGCTCGTCGCCGAGACCGACCGACCGGTGCTCGTGGTTCGTCCGCGGGGGGTGACACCCACCGGTCGGCTGCAGCGGCTGCTCGAACGCTGGCTGTTGTAGCGCCCGTGGCCAACGACAAGTCCTTTCCCGGCCGCGGCCGCCTACCGGTCGTATGCCGTCCCGTGAACTCGACGAGATGGACCGGTACATCATCTATCGCCTCCAGGGCGACGCCCGAAGCACCTCCGCCGCCCAGATCGCCACCGACTACGGCGTCTCGCCGAGCACGGTTCGCAACCGGATCGCGAGCCTCGAAGCCGACGGCGTGATCCGGGGGAGCCACCTCGACGTCGACTACGAGGTGGCCGGCTATCAGCTGTTCACCCTGATCTTCTGTACCGCGCCGATACCCGAACGCGAACGGCTCGCGCGCGAAGCGCTCACGGTTCCGGGAGTCGTCTCGGCGCGCGAACTCATGACCGGCGAGGAGAACGTCCACGTCGTCGCGGTCGGCCGGGACGGCGACGACCTGAGCCGGATCGGCCGGGACCTCTCGGCGCTCGGGCTCGAGATCGTCGAGGAGGAACTCGTCCACAACGAGTACACCTGTCCGCTCCACTGGTTCGACGAGACGAGCGACCCGGCGGAAGCTTCTGATACGGGCGCGGAATCGGAATCGGAGTAAGGCGATCCCGTCCTCGATTCCGGAGGTCCCCCGTCAGCAGCCGAACTACGACGCGTCGTTCGCGCCCCGAACCGTCTCCCGAACCGCATCACAGCCCGCGTCGTGGACGAGGTCGCCCACGATCACGGTGTCGGCGTGGGTCCCCATCTCGTGGGCCGTCTCGTAGTCGTGGACGCCGCCGCCGTAGAACAGGGTGGCCGAATCCAGCGCGTCGGCCGCGCTCGCGACGATCTCGGGGTCCCCGAAGGTGCCCGAGTACTCGATGTAGATTATCTCCTGGCCGAACATCCGTTCGGCGACCGTGGCGTAGGCCGCGACCTCCTCGGCGTCGAGGTCGCAGTTCGCCTGGGTGTACTCCGCCACCGAGGACTCGGGGTTGAGCACGATGTACGCCTCGGTCCCGGTTCGGTCCCAGTCGATGTCCGAGTCCATCCGGACCCACTCCTTGTGCGCGCCGGTCATCCACGCGATGTCGCCGGCGTTGAACACGATGGGAACGAGATAGCCCGAGAGCTCCTCGGAGTGGACGACGGTCGCCGAGATCCCGGGTTCGACGTACAGCGGGACGTCGTGGGCGGCGCACGCGTCGATCACCGCCTCCATCTTCTCCTCGGTGATACCGGTCGTGCCGCCGATCTCGATGGCGTCGGTGCCGGTCTCACAGACGTCGTCGTAAGTCTCGCCGTCGACGAGGTCCTTGTCGGGGTCGATCTTCACGATGTGGTCCCACTCGTCCCACGGCCCAGTCATACCCGTTCCACGTCCGAGCGCTACCTAAACGCCTTCGATCCCCGAGACGACTCGGGCGGGGTCAGTCGGCCTTCGCCTGCCAGGTTCGGACGCTGTCGGCGCTCACACCCTGGACCTCGGCGGCCACGGTGTCGGCCTCGCTCTCGCGGAGGTCGTCGAGGGTCTCGATGCCCACCGCCGCGAGCTTCTCGACGGTCTTCTCGCCCACGCCGTCGATGTCGACGAGGTCGGCCACCGACTGGCGCGCCTGGTACTCGCGGTAGTTGCAGATCGGACAGCCGAGCTCCCACGGCTCGTCGCCACTGTGGACGACGAGTTCGGGGAGGTCGTGCTCGTCGCAGCGCTCGTCGGTGATCTCGATCTCGCCGCGCCGCGGCAGGGGCAGCGAGTACTCACAGTCGGGGTAGCGGGTACAGCCGACGAGCCGCGAGCCCGTCCTGAGGGTCTTGATCGCGAGTTCGCCGCCCGCTTCGGCGGCTTCGTCGCCTTCGCCTCGCGGCGTCTCCGACGCCGCGCCATCCCCACACTCGGGACACTCACCGATCACCACGTCGGCCTCGGCGTCGGCCTCCTCGGCGGCACACATCGGACAGCCGTGGACGAACGTGCTCCGGCCGTTCAGGATCTTGACCGTCCGAAGATCGTGGTCCTCGCAGGTCTCGTCGAGGATGAGGGGTTTGCCGGAGGAGGGGAGCGGCAGGGTGAACTCGCAGTCGGGATAGCCGTCACAGCCGACGAAGTGCGAGCCGTAGCGGCTCTGTCGAACGAGGAGGTCGGCCCCACACTCGGGACACGGCCCGAGGGTCTTGTCCGCCTTCAGGGACTTCCGGAGGTCGTTTCCGAGTTCCTCGCGCGAGGCGTGGAGCTCCTCGAAGACGGCCGCGAGCATCTCGCGGGACTCCTCGGTGACCTCGTCCAAACTGATCTCGCCGTCGGCGATGGCGGCCATGTCCTTCTCCAGCCGGCTCGTCATCGCTTCGCTCACCACGAGGTCGGCGTACTGCTCGCCGGCGTCCACTACCGCGCGCGCGAGCCGGGTCGGTCGCGGCGGGTCGCTCTCGATGTAGCCCCGGTCGTAGAGCTTCTCGATGGTGTTGTGGCGGGTGGCCTTGGTGCCGATGCCCATCTCCTCCATCCGCTCGATGAGCCTCGACTGGCCGCGCCGACGGGGCGGCTGGGTCTCCTTCTCGTCGAGGCGGACGTCCTCCACTGGCAGCTCCTCGCCCTCGTCGAGGTCCGGGACGTGATTCTCGCTGGTGTTGAAGTAGGGGTAGACGGCGTGGTAGCCCGGCTCGACGAGGCGCTTGCCGTTGGCCTTCAGGCTGTGGTCGCCGACGCGGGCCGTGACCTGGAGGTGTTCCCACTCGGCGGGGTCGGCCACCGTCGCGAGGAACCGCCGGACGACGAGTTCGTAGATCTCGCGTTCGTCGTCGCCGAGCGCCGAGCCCGACGGAAGCTCGCCCGTGGGATGGATCGGCGGGTGGTCGGTAGTCTCCTCGTCGCCCTCAGTAGGGGTACAGTCGCCGTCGAGCAGGTCCTCGGCGTCCTCGCCGAACTCGCGGTGGGTCGAGAGGTCGGAGAGGAGGTCCTCGATGTCGAGGTCGTCGGGGTAGACCGTGTTGTCCGTCCGCGGGTAGGTGATGTAGCCCGAGGTGTAGAGCTCCTCGGCGAGGCTCATCGCGCGGCTCGCCGAGTAACCCAGCGAGCCCGCCGCCCGGATGTACTGGGTGGTGTTGAACGGGTCCGGTGGGTCGTCCGTCCGGGTCCGTCGAGAGACCTTCTCGACGGTCGCCGTGCTCGTCTCCTGAAGCGCTTCGTAGACCGACTCGGCGAGCGACTCGTCCCAGACTCGATCCGTCCCGCGCCCCTCGTTCGCGTCGAAGTACTGGACCTCGAACGCGGCCTCGTCCGTTGCGAGGTCGGCGAAGAGCTCCCAGTAGGTCTCGGGGTCGAAGGCCTCGATCTCGCGCTCGCGATCCACGATGAGCTTGAGGGTGGGGGACTGGACCCGACCAACACTAATGAAGTCCTCGCCGCGCTGTTTCGCCGCCAGCGAGAGGAAGCGCGTGAGCGCCGCCCCCCACACGAGGTCTATCTCCTGGCGGGCTTCCCCTGCGGCCGCGAGGTCGAAGTCGAGGTCTTCGAGGTTCGAGAAGGCTTCCTTGACCTCGCGCTCGGCGAACGACGAGAATCGCGCGCGTTTGACCGGTGCGTCCGAGACGTCCCGGACGAGGTCGTGGGCCTCCTTGCCGATGAGCTCGCCCTCGCGGTCGTAGTCGGTCGCGATCACGACGCCATCGGCGTCGCGGGCGAGCAGGCGGAGCGTGCGGACGATGTTCTCGCGGCTCTCGTGGGGTTCGACCACCACGTCGGCGTCGATGAGTTCCACGGGTTGGACGTCGCGCCAGTTGGCGTACTCGGGCGGGAAGTCGTTCTCGACCACGTGGCCCGAGAGGCCGACACACCGTCGGCCGCCCCACTTGTAGACGTTGACGCCGTTGCGGCGCTCGACGTCCGCCCCGCCGCCGCTCAAGATATCGGCGATGTTGCGCGCCGCGGTCTCCTTCTCGGTGATTATCAGCTCCATCGTGCGCCTCCCCCGTCGATCATTGGGGGACGATAGACCGATACGATAACTAAACCTTTCGGGAAACCGCCCGGGCGCGCACACGGGCCCGCGAACCGGCGACTACCCGAGGTCGAACTGCTCGGCGGCGGTCGTCATGTCCTTGTCACCCCGGCCGCTGAGGTTCACGATAATAGTGTCGTGGTCGGCGGCGACCTCCTTCGCGAGTTGCTGAGACACTCGAGTACTGATGGTCAGGCGTGCTGAATTGGGTGCGAGTCGGTTGTCAGGTTTACAAGTGAGGTACTGACCTGCTCGGTACAGAGTGTATCTCTCGGACCAGTGGTTCAAGAGTTCTGGAGAGTTGTCAGTAGAGGTAGAGCCGCTTTTTTCGTGAATTCTTATGTGTAGAGAGTGTCAGTATTGGCTGTGCTCTCCAGAAGACGGTTCTTGACGACGAGTAGTGTAGGTACAGCAGTTGCGACGTGTGGATGTACTGGCGTGTTCTCAACGGGTGGGCAGGATGTACCCGGTCCACATTTCCCAAGCGGGACACTGTGGGTCTCTAATACCTCGGAATCGGACCTCTCGGTGACGGTCACAACAGTTGATCGCTCATCACCAGCAAAGTTCGAAAAAGTAGTTTCATCGACTGAGATCGAGACTCGGAGAGGGTTCGCCTCAGCCCCGGCTGGAACCACTGTCACACTGAAAGCTCATGTCGAATCGTTCGCTGAGGACGGGATCTCTTACTCGTTTATGCCGGGTGGAGGCGGGTCCGAGGCTGATACTCCACCTCAATACGCCCGACTAAATGTCCCCGGCTCTGACGGCGAGGTCAACTGGCAGTCAAGAGAAGCCAGTAATTAGCTCCAGTCGGACAGTACGTTCCTCACTATACTCGCACGCTTCACTGAAAGTTAGCGTCAGTTTATCGATGGCGAATGGGAGCTACTCCCGTTGCTGACTTCATCCGTATTCAGCACGTTGTTTGTATCATCTATTGAAGGTTCGATGAAGCCAGTGGGATAGGAATCAATCGTCGAGTTCGGCTCGGAGCGCCTGATTCACCGTACCAGGGTCGGCGCTCCCGCCAGTCGCTTGCATCACCTGACCCACGAGGAAGTTGAGCGCGCCGTCCTCGCCGTTCTCGTAGTCCTCGACCGCGTCCGGGTTCTCCTCGACGGCCGTCGAGACCGCCGCCGCCACCTCGTCCTCGTCCGTCCTGCCGAGTTCCTCGCGTTCGACGACCTCGTCCGGGCCGTCGCCGTCGTCGAGCATCGCTCTGAGGACCACTTCCTCGGCGTTCTTCTCGGTGATCTCGCCCTCCTCGGCGAGCTCGATCAGGTGGACGAACTCGTCGAGGCGGCCCTCGATGTCCGCGACGGCCATGTCGCGGTAGTTGAGTTCGCCGAGGAGGGTGTCGGCGACCCACGAGGCCGCCACGTCGGGGTCGAAGCGGTCGGCCACGCGCTCGTAGAAGTCCGCCACCTCCCGGGTGGAGGTGAGCTTTCGCGCTTCCGCGCTGGAGAGGCCGTACTCCGCGCCGAAGCGCTCGCGGCGCGCGTCGGGGAGTTCCGGGATCTCGACCTCCTCGGCCCACTCCGAAACCCGAAGCACTGGCAGATCGGCCTCGGCGAAGTAGCGGTAGTCCTTCTCCTCCTCCTTCGAGCGCATCGAGAGCGTGACCCCTTTACCCTCGTCCCAGTGGCGGGTCTCCTGTTCCACAGTGTGACCACGCTGGAGCGCGTTCTTCTGCCGGCTCGTCTCGTAGGCCAGCGCCTTCTCGGCCCCTCGGTGGCTGGAGATGTTCTTGACCTCCGTGCGGTTGGCCGCCGCGAGCGCCTCGGTGCCGATACTGCCGTCGGCCCCGACCTCCTCGTCGGGCACCAGCGAGATGTTGGCGTCGATCCGGAGCGAGCCGTCGCGCGAGCTGTCGAAGACCCCGAGATACTCGAGGACCTCCGTGAGTTTGGCGAGGAAGGCCCGGACCTCGTTCGGGCTCCGGAAGTCGGGTTCGGTGACGATCTCCATGAGGGGAACCCCGGCGCGGTTGTAGTCGACGCGGGTGTAGTCGGCGGTGTCGATACCGCCGCCGGCGTGCTGGAGGCTCCCCGGGTCCTCTTCGAGGTGAGCACGCTCGATCGCGATGGTGCGTTCTTCGTCCTCGACGGTGACGGTGAGTTCGCCGTCCCGACAGAGCGGCCGGTCGTACTGGGTGATCTGGAAGTTCTTCGGGAGGTCGGGGTAGTAGTAGTTCTTCCGGTGAAAGCGGGTCTCCTCGGGCACGTCGGCGTCGATGGCGGCGGCGAGCTTGAGCGCCCCCTCGACGGCGGCCTCGTTGAGCACCGGGAGCGCGCCGGGCAGCCCGAGGCAGGTCGGACAGGTGTGGGAGTTCGGTTCGCTGTCCTCGAAATCGGTGCTGCAGCCACAGAAGATCTTGCTCTCCGTTTCGAGCTGGACGTGGACCTCGAGGCCGATCACGACGCTGTACTCGCGCGCCTCGACGGCTTGAGCAGTCATTGGAAGCCAGTTCGTCCGCGGCCGCTAAAACGTACCGGGACCGGCGACTCGACCGGCCTCGCCCGACGACCTGTCAATGGTTCGATCTGTGTCTGACGCACGTTTATACCCGTGGAATGACCCGTGACACCATGAGCGGCAATCGCGTCGAGAAGCTCGAATCGCGGGTCGAAGAGCTCGAAGCCTCCGTGAGCGGTCTCACCGAGGAGCTGATGCAGACGAAGGCCCAGCTCGCCGAGGTCGAGGACGAAGACGACTCGACCGACGAGTACATCGAGGCCGGCGTCGGGAGCGTCACGGAGGGCGGGTCGAGCGAGACGAGTGAAACGAACGAGCCGAACGAAGAAGCTAACCCCACGGAGCACGAGACTCAGGACACCGAACCGCCGGAGGCGGACGACATCATCGTGGCGTAGGCCACCCCCGCGAGCACCCCATGCACATCAAAACGCTCGTCTTAGAGAACTTCAAGAGTTTCGGCCGGAAGACACGACTCCCGTTCTACGAGGACTTCACGACCGTGAGCGGCCCGAACGGCTCGGGAAAGTCGAACATCATCGACGCGGTCCTCTTCTGTCTCGGGCTCGCGCGCACCCGCGGGATCCGGGCACAGAAGCTCACGGACCTGATCTACAACCCGAGCCACGACGACGGGCAGGACCCGAGCGGCACCCGCGAGGCCAGCGTCGAGGTCGTGCTCGCCAACGCCGACGAGACCCTCACGCGGGCCGAGGTCGAGAGCGCCGCCGGCACCGACGACGTCGGCGACATCGAGGAGATCACCATCAAGCGGCGGGTCAAACAGACCGACGACAACTACTACTCCTACTACTACCTCAACGGTCGCTCGGTGAACCTCTCGGACATCCAGGACCTCCTCGCACAGGCCGGCATCACGCCCGAGGGCTACAACGTCGTGATGCAGGGCGACGTCACGGGGATCATCAGCATGACCGCGGGCGAGCGCCGCGAGATAATCGACGAGATCGCGGGCGTGGCGGCCTTCGACGCGAAGAAGGAGGACGCCTTCGAGGAACTGGCGGTCGTCGAAGAGCGGATCGACGAGGCCGAACTCCGGATCGCCGAGAAGGAAGACCGGCTCGACCAGCTGCGGGACGAGCGCGAGACCGCGCTCGAATATCAGTCCCTTCGCGAGGAGAAAGAGGAGTACGAGGCCTACCGCAAGGCCGCCGAACTCGAAGAGAAGCGAGCGCAGCTCGCCGAGACCGAGGAGAAGATCGAGGCGCTGGAGGACGACCTCGCCGACCGCCAGACCGAACTCGACGAACGCCAGGGCAGGGTCTCACGGCTCGACAGCGACCTCGACGACCTCAACGAGGAGATCGAGCGGAAGGGCGAGGACGAACAGCTCGCGATCAAACGCGAGATCGAGGAGATCAAGGGCGAGAGGAGCCGGCTGGAGGACAAGATCGACTCGACCGAGGAGCGGATCGCGGACGCCGAATCCGAGCGCCGACAGGCGTTCGTCGAGCTCGACAAGAAACAGGAGGACATCGAGGAGTTCGAGAGCGACATCCGGAGCCTCAAGGTCGAGAAATCGGGTCTCACGGCGGACATCGAGGACGAGGAGGCGAAGCTCGCGGAGGTCGAAGCCGAGATCGAGTCCGTGGACACCGAGTACGACGAGGTGAAGGCCGACCTCGCCGACCGGCGCGAGACGCTCGAACGCGCCAAGAGCGAGAAGAACGAGAGACAGCGCGAGCAGGACCGACTGCTCGACGCCGCCCGGCGGCGCTCGACCGAACAGAGCGAGACGGAGGCCGAGATCGAGGACGCGCGCGAGGAGATCCCCGGGATCAAAGCCGCCATCTCGGACCTCGAGGACGAACTCGAGAAGGCCGAACGCAACGAGGCGAACATCGAGGACGTCGTCTCGGACCTCGCCGAGGAGAAGCGCGAGCGAAAGGACGACCTCGACGAGGTCGAGGACGACCTCCGGGCGGCGAAGGAGGAGTACGCGACCCTCGAATCCAAGAGCGACAGCAGTGGCTCGTCGTACGGCCGCGCGGTCTCGACGGCGCTGAACGCGGGGCTCGACGGGGTTCACGGAACCGTGGCCCAGCTCGGCGGGGTGGCGGGCGAGTACGCGACGGCGTGTGAGACCGCGGCGGGCGGACGGCTCGCGAACGTCGTGGTGAGCGACGACGGGGTCGGCCAGCGCGCGATCGAACACCTCAAATCCCGGAACGCGGGTCGGGCGACCTTCCTGCCGATAACGAAGATGCAGCGCCGGTCGCTGCCGAACCGGCCGAATCGCGAGGGAGTGGTGGACTTCGCGTACAACCTCGTCGACTTCCCCGACGAGTACGCAGGGATCTTCTCGTACGTCCTCGGCAGCACGCTGGTGGTCGAGGACATGGCGACCGCGCGGGACCTGATGGGCGACTACCGGCTGGTGACCGTCGACGGCGACCTGGTCGAGAAGAGCGGCGCGATGACCGGCGGGTCGAAGAGCGGGTCGCGCTACTCCTTCGAGTCCAGCGCGGGCCGGATCGAGCGGGTGGCCGACCGGATCACCGAACTCGAAGAGCAGCGACGCGACGTCCAGGCGGAGGTCCGCGAGATCGAGAGCCGGCTCGACGACGCGCGCGACCGGCGGTCGGCGGCGGCCGACCAGGTCCGGGACATCGAGAGCGAGATCGAACGCAAGGAGCGCGAGCGCGCGGAGGTCGAATCCCGGATCGACTCGCTCGAAGACGACATCGAGGAGATCGAGGACGACCGCGAGGCGGTCGACGCCGAGATGAACGAACTCGAGACCGCCATCGCGGGGTACGACGAGGAGATCGCGACCATCGAGGCGGACATCGAGGAGCTGGAGAGCGAACTCGCCGACTCGGACATCCCGGAGCTCACGAGCGAGGCCGACGAGATCCAGGGGACGATCGACGACCTCGAAGAGCGGATGGACGACCTCGACGGCGAGCTGAACCAGCTCCAGCTCGAAAAGCAGTACGCCGAGAGTTCGATAGCGGACCTCAACGACAAACTCGAGACCGCCCAGAACCGGAAGGCGGAGGCCGAAGAGCGGATCGAGGAGCTCGAAGCCGCCATCGAGGAGCAGGACGAGAAGCTCGAAGAGCGCGAGGCCGCCGTCGAGGACCTAGAGGACGAACTCGCGGACCTCAAGGCCGAGCGCACGGAGCTGAAGGCCGAACTGAAGGAGGCGACGGCGGCGCGCGACGAGCAGCGCGAGGCGGTGAACGAGGTCGAGGGGACGCTCGACGACCGCCGGGAACGCCGCGAGCGCCTCGGCTGGGAGATCGACGAGCTCGAAAGCGTCGTCGGCGAGTACGACCCCGAGGCGATCCCCGACCACGACGAGGTCGAACGCGAGATCGGGCGACTCGAAGGCGAGATGGAGGAGCTGGAGCCGGTGAACATGCTCGCGATCGACGAGTACGACACCGTCGCGGACGACCTCGACGACCTCACCGACAAGAAGGCCACCCTGACCGACGAGCGCGACGGGATCGAAGACCGGATCGACTCCTACGAGGCCCAGAAGAAGGCGACCTTCATGGAGTCCTACGAGGCGATCAACGACCAGTTCGAGTCGATCTTCGAACGGCTCTCGGCCGGTTCCGGAACGCTCCACCTCGAAGACCCCGACGACCCGTTCGAGGGGGGACTGACGATGAAGGCCCAGCCGGGCGACAAGCCCATCCAGCGCCTGGACGCGATGAGCGGCGGCGAGAAGTCCCTGACCGCGCTTGCGTTCATCTTCGCGATCCAGCGCCACAACCCCGCGCCGTTCTACGCGCTCGACGAGGTCGACGCCTTCCTCGACGCCGCGAACGCCGAGCGCGTCGGCGAACTCGTCGACGAACTCGCCAGCGACGCCCAGTTCATCGTCGTGAGTCACCGCTCGGCGATGCTCGAACGCTCCGAACGGGCGATCGGCGTGACGATGCAGGGCGACAACGTCTCCGCGGTGACGGGCATCGACCTCGGTGCGGCGGAGGCCCCGGCGGATGATTGACGCCCCGCCGGAGCGGGCCACCGACGAGGACGAGGTCGAGCCGGTCGAACTCCTCGTGCGGCTGGCCGAGGAGGGCGAGATCGAACCCTGGGACATCGACGTCGTCTCGGTGACGGACGCCTTCCTCGAACGGCTCGACAGCGCGGACCTCAGGACCTCCGGCCGGGCGCTGTTCTACGCCAGCGTCCTCTTGCGGATGAAGAGCGAGGCACTGTTGGAATCCGACGACGAGCCCGACCCCGAATCGGAGATAGAACCGTGGGAGGCGGGCTGGGAGGAACAGCGAGGGGACGGCGAGGACGAGTTCGACTTCGACCCGGTGGCCTCGCTCGAAGCCGAGATGGACCGCCGGCTGGACCGGAAGAACGCCCGCGGGACGCCCGAGACCCTCGACGAGTTGGTGAGAGAGCTCCGGGAGGCCGAACGCGACTCGTGGTGGAAGGAGTCCAGAACCTACGACACCAGCGGCTCGCCCAAGGGGTTCCAGCGCGGCACCCAGACCCTCGATTACCATTCGGACGACGGGCTCCGGGTCGACGACGAACCCACCGAGTCCGACGTCACCGGGACGGCCCACCGCGAGGACATCGAGACCACCATCGCCGACGTCCAGCGCGTGCTCAGAAAGCAGTACGACGCCGGGCGCGACGAGGTGCTCTACACCGAGGTCGAGCTGGCGGGCGGCTCGCGCGTCGAGACGTTCCTCGCCCTGCTCTTTCTCTCCCATCGGGGTCACGTCCGGCTCGAACAGGACGACCTCTTCGGCGACCTGTGGGTCCAGAACCCGGCGGCGACCGGGACCGCCGAGGAAGCGGTCGCCGACTGATTTTCGGGTCTGTTCGGTTCGGAAGACAAAGGTCGTGGATCTGGAGGTGCTCGCATCGAAGTTCGTTCGTGAGCAGGGGTGCCGAGACCACGATCCAGCACGAGACGACAGCCGACAGCAGTTCAGCCGAGGAGCAGTGCAAGGAAAACCACGGCGCAGGCTCCGAATCCACAGAAATACATCACGTACTCCAGCCGTGTCGCCGGTACCACCGTCGCGATGTCGGAGGGGCTACCGGAGGTGATACCGGCCTCCGCGGCGTTCGCCATCGGCATCTCGTCGCCACCACCGATGTTGGATTCCAGTCCACCGCCCGCGGACCCCGGTCCAATTCCGGGGGCTCCGAGCAACAGCACGAGAGCCAACACCGCGATACCGACCAGCGCGAGCCCGACGATCGGGAGGACGAGGTCGAACAGACCCGCAGCGAGTACGACAACGCCTGCCGTTAGCTCCGACACCGAACCCATACAACGAACCTCGTTGCACCAACTCCTCTAGCCCCATACGTCAAACCGAACGTCGATCTCGGTATGTTTTTCGTAGTGAGAACGCCATCCCGATAGTGGTTTGAAGAACTGCCGGTCGTCGTACCATCCGACGAGGAGGGTTCCGCCGGCGAAACACCGATTAGCCGGCCGCGTTTCGGACGGCTATGGAGGTCGTCGAGGACACGTTGGACGCCGAACTAGAGGATTTTCTGGCCCGACCGCTCTTTTGCCACCTCGGAACCGAATCGCCGGACGGTCCGCGGGTCTCGCCCCTCTGGTTTCTCTGGGAGGACGGCGCGCTCTGGATCATCGCGACGCGTTCGGACAAGACGTTCCCGGAGCGTATCGAGGCGGACCCGCGAACCGCGGTCTCGATCGTCGATTTCGACCCCGAGACGGGTCGCGTCGAGCACGTCGGATTGCGTGGCCGCGCGAGCGTCGAGCCGTTCGACGGCGACCGGGGTGAACGACTCCTCACCCAGTACCTCGGCCCCGACGAGTCGGAGTGGGACGAGACCTTCCGAGGGCTAGACGAGGTCGCCGAGCGATACGTGTTCGTTCGGTTCGTGCCGGAGACGGTGGTCGAGCGCGACCAGTCGTACGCCGGCAGCCTCTAGCTTTGACGACCGCGCTGAGGAGTCCCGTTACCGCGGAACGAATCCCTAAACCCGCGTGGCCCGGACCGCTGGCGATGAGCGAAACACCAGCGTCGATGCGAGCCGTACAGGTCCCCGAACCCGAGGGCGACTTCGAGGTGGTCGAGGTCGACGTCCCCGAACCGGGTCCCGAGGAGGTCCGAGTTTCGGTCGACGCCTGCGGGGTCTGTCACAGCGACGCCTTCCTGAAGGAGGGCCAGTGGCCCGGCGTCGAGTATCCCCGAACCCCCGGCCACGAGGTCGTCGGTCACGTCGACGCGGTCGGTGAGCGCGTCGAGACCTTCGAGGCGGGCGACCGCGTGGGCGTCGGTTGGCACGGCGGCCACTGCTTCACCTGCGAGCCCTGCCGGCGCGGCGACTTCATCGCGTGTGAGAACGGCGACGTCACGGGCTTCGACCACGACGGCGGCTACGCCGAGTACCTCACTGCGCCCCAGGAGACGCTCGCGCGGGTGCCCGACGACCTCGACGCCACGGCCGCCGCGCCGTTGCTGTGTGCCGGCGTCACGACCTTCAACTCGCTGCGGAACTCCGAGGCCGAACCCGGTGACCTCGTCGCGGTCCAGGGCGTCGGCGGCCTCGGCCACCTCGGGGTCCAGTACGCGAGCGCGTTCGGCTTCGAGACCGTCGCGGTCTCGCGCGGGACGGAGAAACGCGACCTCGCGTTCGACCTCGGCGCGGACCACTACGTCGACAGCGAGGCCGAGGACCCCGCCGAGGCACTCACGGAGCTCGGCGGTGCGAGCGTCGTGCTCGCCACCGCACCCCACGTCGACGCGATGGAATCGGTGGTCGGCGGCCTCGGCGTCGAGGGGACGCTGCTCACCGTCGGCGTTCCCGGCGAGCCCCTCTCGGTGCCGGTCCAGCCGCTCGTCACCAGCCGTCAATCCGTCGCGGGGTGGCCCTCGGGCGACGCACGCGACTCTCAGGACACCCTCGAATTCAGCTCGCTCCGCGACGTGGCGTCGATGGTCGAGACCTACTCGCTGGAGGAAGCCGACGCGGCCTACGAGAGCATGATGAACAGCGAGGCACGCTTCCGGGCCGTTATCGAACCCTGACGGAGCGATAGTCCACTAAAAGTCTCGGAACGTCGTCGGTCGCCTTCTCAGACGTCGTCGGTCTGCCGGTCCTCGTGTTCGCCCTCCTCGATCTCCTCGACGACCTTGTCGCAGAACGCCTCCAGGTCGTCGGGGTTGCGGCTGGTCACGAGGCCCTCGTCCACGACGACCTCCTCGTCGACCCAGTTCCCGCCCGCGTTACGGATGTCGGTTTCGAGGCTGTGATAGGAGGTGAGCTCCCGTCCGTCGACGACGTCGGCCTCGACGAGGGTCCACGGCCCGTGACAGATCACGGCGAGGGGTTTCTCGGTCTCGAAGAAGTCCTGAACGAATTCGACCGCCGTGTCGTCCCCGCGGAGGGTGTCCGCGCCGACGGTGCCGCCGGGGACCACGAGGCCGTCGTAGTCTTCTACTGTGACCTCGTCGAACGACTTCTCGATCTCGTACGAACCGGCCGGATCGAGGTCGCCGTTGACGGTCTCGACCTCGCCGGTCTCGATGCCGAGCACGTCGACGCTACCGCCGGCGTCCTCGACGGCGCTCTTGGGTTCGGTGAACTCGACCTCCTCGCTGCCGCGCGGCGCGAGCACGATACCGACGGATTTGTCTTCGAGTGAATCAGCCATTACATCGGAGGGAGGGGATGGAGCGTCCTGAGAACGGGGCTTGCGCTCGCAACCCTAGTCGAGATACTCGCCGATGAAGAGGTCGACACCCTCGCGGACCTCGTCGGGGATCGCCTCGCTCGCGGTGTTGATCGTGCCGTCGAGGGCGTGCTCGCAGTCACACGCGCGCTCGTCCGGCATCGTCTCGATCGCTTCGCGGACCACCTCGTTGATGTTGTCCTCGTTGACCGCGGCGTTCTCGAGCACCTCCTCCAGACTCACCTCGCTGTCGTCCTTCCAGACGTCGTAGTCCGTGACCCCGGCGAGGGTGGCATAGCAGAGCTCGGCCTCGCGGGCGAGCTTGGCCTCGGGGACGGTGGTCATGCCGACCATGTCCCAGCCCTGTGCACGGTAGAACTCGCTCTCGGCCTTCGTCGAGAACTGTGGGCCCTCGATGCAGACGTAGGTCCCGCCCGCGTGCGCGCCGTCGTCGAGCACGTCGTCGGCGGCCTCGACGAGGTGCTCGCTCATGTGCGGGCAGTAGGGCTCGGCGAAGCCCATGTGGACCACCATCCGCTCGTCGAAGAAGGTACTCTGACGGTGTCTCGTGCGGTCGAAGATCTGGTCGGGGACCACGAGGCTCTGCGGCGGGAGGTCCTCACGGAGGCTGCCGACCGCGTTGGTCGAGAGCACGCGTTCGGCACCCAGGTCCTTCAGCGCGTAGAGGTTCGCGCGGTAGGGCACCTCCGAGGGGGCGTGCTGGTGATCGAGGCCGTGACGCGCGAGGAAGGCGACCTCTTCGCCGTCGAGTTCGCCGATCGTGATCGGGCTCGAGGGCGAGCCGAACGGCGTGCCGATGTGTTCGTCGCGGGCGTCGTCGAGGTCGAGGGCCTCGTAGATCCCGCTGCCGCCGATGAGACCGATCATGCCGTGGCCTCCGCGAGCCGCCACTCGTCCTCGCCCGCGGCTTCGACCACCCCACGGCGCTCCATCTCGATCAGTACCTCGTCCATCCGGTTCGGCTGGGCGATCTCCATGCTGATCCGGTCGATCTCGTGGTGTTCGGCGAGGAGATGGCGGATCTCGTCGAGCGAGCGCGACTCCGTGCCCATCACGCGGGTCACGAGGTCGACCATGTCCTCGATGAAGTTCCAGGGGTAGACCACCCAGGTCCACTCGTCGAGGCGCTCGCCGACGAAGTCGGGTTCGAACGCGCTGGTACCAAGCAGCTGGACCGTCGCGGTGCGGACCGCGTTCGGGTCGCGGTCGACCACGTACTCGTGAGCGCGCTCGATCGACCCACCCGTGTCGGCGATGTCGTCGATGATCAGCACGTCCTTGCCCTCGACCGACCCCTCCGGCATCGGATAGCGGATCTCGGGGTCGCCGGTCTTCTGGGCGGTTCCAACGTAGTGTTCCATCTTGAGGCTCGTGAGGTCGTCGAGACCGAGGAAATCACAGAGACACCGTCCGGCGAACCAGCCGCCGCGCGCGAGCGCGACCACGACGTCGGGTTCGTACTCGGCGCGCTTGACCTGGTTCGCGACGGCCCGACACCGACCGTAGATATACTCCCAGTTGGTGATGGTACACGTGAAGTCGTCGGGAAGCTCTGACATGGACTCTGGCGAACGAACGCGGCCGGACGTGTTAAGTCGTTGTGTCCTCGGCGGCCCGAACCCGTCGACCGTCCCGTTTCGGTCCCCCCGGCCTCGCTCCCCGGCACATGAACGCACAAGGGTAATGAGGGTCCGTCGGTCACGGCCGATACGTTCGAGACCGAGCCGGTCGCGACGCGGCGCGTCGCGACCTCGCCAGCGAGCCGTCCCGCGTTCGGGTCCTTCTCGGGTTCGGAACCTTCTTTATCGACGTCAGTGAGTAACGATCCACGATGGCAGTACTCTGGCTCGACGCGGTCGGCAAGGACGACATCGACGCCGTCGGCGGCAAGGGGGCGTCGCTCGGCGAGCTCGCGGGGGCCGGCCTGCCCGTGCCACCGGCGTTCGTCGTCACGGCGGGGACGTATCGCTCGTTCATCGAGGAGACCGGTATCGACGAGGACCTCTTCGCGGCGGTCGACGTCGACTCCGACGATTCGAGCGCGCTCGCGACGGCGGCCGAGCGCGCCGAGGAGCTCATCCTCGGGACCGAGATGCCCGAGGAGCTGCGCGAGGAGATCCTCGAAACCTACGGCAACCTCGACGACGGGGAGGCGTTCGTCGCCGTTCGGTCCTCGGCCACGGCGGAGGACCTCCCCGACGCCTCGTTCGCGGGCCAACAGGAGACCTTCCTCAACGTCACCCGCGACGACCTCGTCGAGCGGGTGAAGGAGTGCTGGGCCTCGTTGTTCACCCAGCGCGCGATCTACTACCGCGAACAGCAGGGCTTCGAACACCGCGCCGTCGACATCGCCGTCGTGGTCCAGCGGATGGTCGACGCCGAGAAGAGCGGTGTGATGTTCACCTCACACCCCTCGACCGGCGCGCCCGAGGTCATCGTCGAGGCGGCCTGGGGGCTCGGCGAGGCGGTCGTCGCGGGCGAGGTCTCGCCCGACAACTACCGGATCGACCGCGAGACCAGCGACGTGGTCGAGACCACGGTCGCCGACAAGAAGACGATGTGCGTCAAGGACGTCGAGACCGGCGAGACCACGATGCAGCCGGTGCCCGACGAGAAGCGCGAGGCCCAGGTGCTCGACGACGACGAGATCGAGAGTCTGGTCGCGATCGGCGAGCAGGTCGAAGGCCACTACGGCGACCCCCAGGACGTGGAGTGGGCGATCATCGACGGTGAGGTGTTCATGCTCCAGTCCCGGCCCATCACGACCATCGCCGACGACACCGAGAGCCAGGCGGGCGTCGCCGACGGCAGCGGCGTCGCGACCCAGTCGGAGTCGAACGGCTCCGGGAGCGACGTCATCCTGACGGGCCTGGGTGCGAGCCCGGGGGCCGCGAGCGGGGACGTGGCGGTCGTCCGCGAGCTCGACCAGCTCGACAAAGTAGGCGAAGGCGACGTGATCGTCACCGAGATGACGACGCCGGACATGGTGCCCGCGATGAAGCGCGCCGCCGGTATCGTCACCAACGAGGGCGGGATGACCTCCCACGCCGCGATCGTCTCGCGCGAGCTCGGGGTGCCCGCCGTCGTGGGCACCGGCACGGCCACCGACGAACTCGAGGACGGCCGGCGGATCACGATCGACGGCGACAAGGGCACCATCCGGGAGGGCGCGGCCACAACCGACGAGCGCGACGCGGTCGAGGAGGTCCGCCCGCAGGCCCCGGTCAAGCCGATGACCGCGACCGAGGTGAAGGTCAACGTCTCGATCCCCGAGGCCGCCGAACGCGCCGCCGCGACGGGGGCCGACGGGGTGGGGCTGCTCCGGATGGAGCACATGATCCTCTCGACGGGCAAGACGCCGGAGAAGTACATCAACGACCACGGCGAGGACGCCTACATCGAGGAGATCGTCCAGGGGATCCAGGGCGTGGCCGACGAGTTCTACCCCCGCCCCGTACGGGTCCGAACCCTCGATGCGCCCACCGACGAGTTCCGACAGCTGGAGGGCGGCGACGACGAACCCAACGAACACAACCCGATGCTCGGCTATCGCGGCATCCGCCGGAGCCTCGACCGACCCGACGTCTTCGTCCACGAACTCGAGGCCTTCCGCCGGCTCTACGGCATGGGCTACGACAACGTCGAGGTGATGTTCCCGCTCGTCAACGACGTCGAGGACGTGATCCGGGCGCGGAACATGCTCGAAGAGGTCGGCATCGACCCCGAGAAGCGGTCGTGGGGTGTGATGGTCGAGACGCCGGCGAGCGCGCTCTGCGTCGAGCAGATGGCCGACGCCGGTATCGACTTCGCCTCGTTCGGCACCAACGACCTCACGCAGTACACCCTCGCGGTGGACCGCAACAACGGCCAGGTCGCCGACCGCTTCGACGAGCTTCACCCGGCGGTGTTGGAACTCATCGGCCAGACGATCGCGACCTGCCGCGAACACGACGTCGCGACCAGCATCTGCGGCCAGGCCGGCTCGAAACCACAGATGGTCAAGTTCCTCGTCAACGAGGGCGTCTCGTCGATCTCCGCGAACATCGACGCCGTCCGCGACGTCCAGCACGAGGTCAAACGCGTCGAGCAGAAACTCGTTCTCGACACCGTCCGATAGGCCGACCACGCGGTTCGTCCGAGTTCACGCGGTTCTCCAGATTCCACGGTTCGTGATAGCACGTTCCGGTCCGGAACACCACACTTAGGTGCGATACATACCCAGGATCGGCCGTGACGTACCTCCCGCCGGTCGTCCTGCCGATTCTCGTCGGACACGTTCTCCAGTTCGGCGGTCTCGAACACGCGGTCGAGACCGCGTCGGGACCGTTCGGGCTGGTGATCGTCGCGGTCTACTCGTTCCTCATCGCGATCGCCCTGCCGCTGCCGAGCGAGGTCGTCCTCCTCGCGGCCCGCTCGGGGCTCGGGTTCGGGTTTCCGGGCACCGTCGACCTCGCCATCGTGATACTCGTGAGCGGGCTCGGCAAGGCCGCCGGCAGCGTCGCCGCCTTCGCGCTCGGCCAGGAGGCCAAACGCCAGTCGGGTCCGGTCATCGACCGCCTCCGGGAATCGAGGTTCGACATCGTGGAGTGGTCCGAACGCCGAACGGTCGAGCTCGCCAGGGAGTACGGCTATCTCGGGCTCGCGCTCGCGCTCTGTGTCCCCTTCTTCCCGGATACGATCTCGATCTACGCCTTCACGGTGCTCGAAGAGGACTACGCGAAGTTCGCGGCCGCGACCTTCGTCGGCAGCGTCGGTCGGCTGCTGGTGGTCGCGGGCGTGCTCGCGCCGTTCTTCTCGCTGTGAAGCCCGTATCGCCGTTCTCGCTGAGAAAGCCGCACCGCCCGTCCGTTCTCGCGACGATCCGGCGGACGGAATGGCGGACGAGCACGGGTCCCGTCGTGGACGCGCGTACCGCAACCCGGATTAGGTCGTCGGCACTCGTTTCCCCATGGCCGATGGTGAGCACACCCGAACACTCGGCGTCGTCTCGCTCGGTATCTCCCTGCTGCTCTTCGCCGGCGCGTCGTTCTTCCTGTTCCTCTATCCGGTCGACCCGCTCACGCCGTTCGTCTACGCGATTACCGGGGTGCTGTCCGTCGGCGGCCTCGGTTTCCTCGTCACTGGCCTCCGACGGGTCGTGTCCGGATAACGGACCGAGCGCTGGGGCTCTCCGGTCGGGCGACCGAGTGGAGCGGATCCGTAGCCACGATACCGTCCGACCGGCTCCGCTTCCGGATCAGTTCGACTCGTCGCGTTCGCGCTCGTCGTCCTCGTCGTCCTCGTCGGTCAGTTCGCTGATCTTCCCCTCGACTTCGTCCTCGCGCGGTCGCCGGTCGACGCGCTCGTTCACCTCCTCGACGCGCCGCGTGACCTCGTCGACTTCCTCCGAGACGGTCTCCTCGACTCGCTGGTCGACCTCCTCCGAGACCGTCTCCTCGACCCGCTGGCCGACCTCCTCCGAGACCGTCTCTTCGACCCGCTGGCCGACCTCCTCCGATACCGTTTCCTCGACCCGTCGGTCGACCTCCTCCGATACCGTTTCCTCGACCCGTCGGTCGACCTCCTCCGAGATGGTCTCCTCGACTCGCTGGCCGACCTCCTCCGTGACCGTCTCTTCGACCTGTTCGTCGACCTCCCCGGTCATCCAGTACGGGTCGAACCGGGCCATCTTCCACCCGACGTGGATCGCATAGGAGACGAGCACGCCCAATCCGAACGCGACACCGACGCCGGTCCCGACCGTGAGGATCAGGGCTATCGCGGCGAATATCAGCACGCCGTAGGTGAGATCCACGATCGAGTCGACGCGATTCGGGTTCATACACCGACTATGAACGGTTGCAGGGATAGATGTACCGTGACCGAACGGGGTCGACCGCCGAGCGCGTGAGCGCACCGTTTTAAGCTAGACTGTCCTCTTCGTAGATCATGGTCGAACCGCTTCTGGTTGTGGGTCTCGTCGTCGCGCTCTTCGTCGGTTACAACATCGGCGGTGCGAACACCGGGCCGGCGTTCGGTCCGGCCGTCGGCGCGGGGGTGCTCTCGAAGGTCGCCGCGGCGGCGCTGATGTCGGTCTTCTTCTTCCTCGGCGCGTGGACCGTCGGTCGGCGGGTCGTGGACACGCTCGGCCAGGACCTCCTGACCGACCCCGGGGTCTTCACGATCGAGACCAGCATCGTCGTGCTGTTCTTCATCGGTGGCGCGCTGTTCATCGGCAACTACTCCGGGGCCCCCGCCTCGACGTCGATGACGGCCGTCGGGGCGATCGCCGGCCTCGGGGTCGCGACGAACGAACTCGACTGGGCCGTGATGGGCGAGATAGCGATCTGGTGGATCGTCGCCCCGCTCGTAGGCTTTTGGGTCTCGATGGTGGTCGGTCGGTACTTCTACCCCGCGATCAACAGCTGGATCGCGGTCACGACGACCGAGGGAGCCCTGCTCGAAGTCGACCGGTCGGGGACGATCCCGAGGCTACGGCGAGGAACGAACACCACCGTCCGGGAGGTGGCAGGCACGGTGGTCGTCGTCGCCATCGCGTGCGTCATGGCGTTCTCGGCGGGGACGTCGAACATGGCGAACGCGATCGCGCCGCTGTACGGGGCCGGCGTCGCGCTGGACCCGCTGATGATACTCGGCGGTGTCGCGGTCACCATCGGGGCGTTCACGATCGCCCGCCGAACGCTCGACACGCTCGGCAACGACATCACCACGCTCCCGCTGACGGCCGCCATCGTCGTCGCGGTGATCTCCTCGGGCATCGTGATCGGGCTCTCCGCGATCGGCATCCCCGCCTCGTTCGTCATCATCGCGACGATGTCGATCGTCGGGCTCGGCTGGGGACGAGCCACCCGCACCGTCGCCGTCTCGGAGGTTCGCCGCGAGCGGACGCCACCGCTCTCGGTGGACGCGCTGGCCGTCGACGAACCGGGCGAGGACGCACCCGCCATCGGCGAGGAGGAACCCGAGCGGGTCGCGACGGCCGGCGAACTGTTCGACCCCGGCACGACCGGCCGGGTGATAGTGATGCAGAACGTCGTCCCGGTGCTCTCGACGATCGGTGCCTACGCCACGTTCCGGGTGGCCTTCGAGTTCTGGTGGTGAGGGGGTCTCGGGACCGGCTCGCGTACGCGACGGCGTAACCACCTACCCTTATACCTCCAGCGCGACGAGTGACGACCGTGAAACCGGTGTTCCAGTTCGGTATGCGCACGACGGTCCGAAGCGCCGGGTGGAGTCGGCCCTCGTCGTGGGTTCGGTAGCACGGACCGACCACCGGGGCGGTGAACCGCGGCGCGTTTCTCGTATCGTCTTCGACCACCAGTCACCACACCGATGAGACACCCGAAACCGAAAACGCCGGGCTTTAGGCCCGCATCGAGGTATCGATACGCATGAGCCACGAGACGTTCCCCACCGACCACCCCGCGGTGGTCACCTGCGGGTTACCCTACGCCAACGGCGACCTCCACGTCGGCCACCTCCGAACCTACGTCGGCGGCGACGCGCTGGCGCGCTCGCTCCGGAAGCTCGGCCAGGAGACCGCGTTCGTCTCCGGGTCGGACATGCACGGCACCCCCGTCGCGGTCAACGCCTGGGAGGAGGGCGTCAGCCCCGAGGAGTTCGCGCTCCGCCACCACGAGAAGTACCAGGAGACCTTCCCGAAGTTCGACATCGAGTTCGACAACTACGGCCACACCCGCGAGGAGACCAACGTCGAACTCACCCAGGAGTTCGTTCGCGAACTCGACGAGGGCGGCCACATCTACGAACAGGAGATCGAAGTCGCGTGGGACCCGGAAGCCGACCAGCCGCTGCCCGACCGCTACGTCGAGGGCACCTGCCCGTACTGCGGCGAGCACGCCCGCGGCGACGAGTGCGACGAGGGCTGTGGTCGCCACCTCGAACCCGGCGAGATCGAAGAGCCCACGAGCGTCGTTACTGGGAACTCCGCCGAGTACCGCACCCGCGAACACGAGTTCCTCCGCCTCTCGGACTTTCAGGACTACCTCGGCGAGTTCATCGATCGGCTTGAGGGCACCGCGAACGCCAAGAACCAGCCTCGCGAGTGGATCGAGGGCGAACTCCAGGACTGGTGTATCACGCGCGATCTGGACTGGGGGATCGAGTACCCAGGGAAAGAGGACCTCGTGCTCTACGTCTGGGTGGATGCCCCGGTCGAGTACGTTTCGAGCACGAAGGCGTACTCCGAGCGCGTCGGCGCGGAGGAGTTCGACTGGGAGGAGCCCTGGCAGGACGAGGGCGAACTCGTCCACGTCATCGGCCGCGACATCATCCAGCATCACACCGTCTTCTGGCCCTCGATGCTACACGGAGTCGACTACAACGAACCCCGCGCGGTGCTCGCGAGCGGGTTCGTCAACCTCGACGGCAAGGGGTTCTCCACGAGCCGGAATCGGGCCGTCTGGGTCGACGATTACTTGGAGGAAGGGTTCGACCCCGACCTCTATCGGTACTACATCACCACCGGCAGCGGGTTCCAACAGGACATCGACTTCTCGTGGGAGCGCTTCGCCGAACGGGTCAACGGCGAGCTCGTCGGCACCGTCGGGAATTTCCTCTATCGGTCGCTGCTGTTCGCCCACCGCAACTACGACGGCACGCCCGACACGGAGGTTTCGGACGGAGTCAGCGACCGGATCGAGGAGGCCATCGAGGACTTCCGAGACGGTGTCAACGACTACTCGGTGCGCGCGGTCGGGCAGTCGGCCGTCAAACTCGCCCAGTTCGGCAACGAGTACATCCAGGGCCACGAGCCGTGGAACCTCGAGGACCCCGAACGAGCCGACGTGATCCGCGACTGTGTCCAGATCGCGAAGGCCGTCGTGGTGCTTTCGGAGCCGATCATGCCCGGCACCGCCGAACGGCTCTGGGACCAGCTCGACGAGTCGGGCTCCGTCCACGAGGTCGGCGTCGGGGCGGCGCTCGACGCACCGCCCGAGGTCTTCGACGCGCCCGAGGAACCGTTCGAGGGGATCGACGACGACCGCGTCGCCGAACTCAACGAGCGCCTGGAAGCACAGATCGCAGCCGCCGGCGAGGACTCGGAAGCGGCGGCCGCCGACGAGGACGCGGACGGGGAAGCCGCCGGGGAGTCGGACGGCGCAGCGGTCGAACCGATCGCCGACGACCGGATCGGGTTCGAGGAGTTCGGGGACCTCGACATCCGGGTCGGCGAGGTCAAGCACGCAGAGGGGATCGAGGGTGCGGACGACCTCGCACGACTCGAAGTCGATCTGGGTGCCGAGACGCGCCAGATCGTCGCGGGCATCAAACAGCTCCACGACCTCGACGCGCTGCCCGGAACCCGGGTGGTGGTGCTCGCGAACATCGAGAAGGCCGAACTGTTCGGCGTCGAGAGCAACGGGATGATCCTCGCGGCGGGCGAGGAGGCGGACCTGCTCACCACCCACGCCGACAGCCCGCCGGGGACGAAGATCCGATAGCCGGGTCGGACCGACGGTCTCCGGAAGGGGTGTCGGACGAGGGCGGTACGCACTTCCGTTTCGGGTTCGTAGCCGGGCCATGGCGGACGACGACGAGTGGAAGTACTCGGTCGAGGATTTCGAGGACCCCGAGGAGAGCGACGAGGGCGGAGCCACGGACGTCTTCGGCGACGCCCAAACTCGACGGGAGATCGAGCCCGAGTCGCCGAGCTTCGAGAACGCGCTGTTCGTGGTGTTCGGGGTCGCGCTGGCGCTTTTGATACTGCTCGGGGTCTGAACAGTCCCAACAGTTAATCACACGGACATCCTACGTTCAGTATGATATCGGCGTTCGGGATCCCGGTCGTGGCCGCGGTTCTCGGTCCGCTGCCCCTCCAGGTGACCGACCTCGTTTTGAACCAGCTCCCGCTCGTACTCCTGATCTGTGGGCTCGGACTGGTGGGACTGGAGACGCTCGCGCCGGGTGGCCACTTCATGGTGCTCGGGATCGCGCTCCTCGTCTCGGGCTTGGTTGGACTGGCGCTCGGCACCTTCCTCGGGCCGGTGTTCCTCGCGGCGGTGCTCGCGCCGGTCGTGATCGCGAGCGGCGCGGCGGCGTTCTACGTCTACCGCGAGTTCGATTTCTACGGCGGGAAGGGCTCGGGCCGGACGAGCGACTCGTCGGCGCTCCGTGGCAAGACCGGGCGCGCGACCGAACGTATCACCCACAGCAGCGGCGAGGTCAAACTCGACGAGGGCGGCTTCAACCCCTACTACGCTGCCCGGGCGCTCGACCGGGATATCGAGGAGGGCGAGGAGGTGATGGTCACCGATCCGGGTGGGGGCAACGTGGTGACCGTCGAGTCGCTCTCGATGATCGAGGACGACGAGATCGACCGAGCGCTCGCCCGCGGCCGCGAGGAGGCTGCCGACGAACGCGAACGAGAAACCGCCTGAAGGAGTCGAGCTCAACAGCGTCGGAACGCTTATGCTTACTGGATTCTGACATTCACGATGAGATGCTACTCGAACCGCTGCAGGTAGGCGCTCTCCTTCCAGCCATCGTCGTTCTCCTCGTGTTGCTGGTCGCGGTCGCCACCGTCTACAGCTCGATCGAGATCGTCAACGCCTACGAGAAACGCGCGCTCACGGTGTTGGGCGACTACCGAAAGCTCCTTGAACCGGGTATCAGTTTCGTGCCGCCGTTCGTCAGCAACACCTACCCGTTCGACATGCGGACCCAGACCCTCGACGTCCCGCGTCAGGAAGCCATCACGCGCGACAACTCGCCGGTGACGGCCGATGCCGTCGTCTACATCAAGGTCATGGACGCGAAGAAGGCCTTCCTCGAAGTCGACGACTACAAGCGCGCGGTCTCGAACCTCGCCCAGACCACCCTCCGGGCCGTGCTCGGCGACATGGATCTGGACGACACGCTGAGCAAACGCTCGGAGATCAACAGCCGGATCCGACGCGACCTCGACGAACCGACCGACGAGTGGGGGGTCCGAGTCGAGTCTGTGGAGGTCAGGGAGGTCAACCCCTCGCCCGACGTCCAGCAGGCGATGGAACAACAGACCTCCGCCGAGCGCCGCCGCCGTGCGATGATCCTCGAAGCCCAGGGTGAACGCCGGAGCGCAGTCGAGAGCGCCGAGGGTGAAAAGCAGTCGAACATCATCCGTGCCCAGGGTGAAAAGCAGAGCCAGATCCTCGAAGCCCAGGGTGATTCGGTGTCCACCGTTCTCCGGGCGAAATCCGCCGAGTCCATGGGCGAGCGCGCGGTCATCGAGCGCGGGATGGAGACCCTCCAGTCGATGGGCGAGAGCGAGTCCACGACGTTCGTCCTCCCCCAGGAACTCNATGGGCGAGCGCGCGGTCATCGAGCGCGGGATGGAGACCCTCCAGTCGATGGGCGAGAGCGAGTCCACGACGTTCGTCCTCCCCCAGGAACTCACCTCGATGCTCGGGCGCTACGGCAAACACCTGACCGGGAGCGACGTCGCCGAGCGCAACGGCGGCCTCCAGAGCCTCGACTTCGACGCCGAGACCCGCGAACTCATCGGCCTCGACAACATCGACGAGATACTCGGCAACATCGACGAGGAGGCCNCCTCCAGAGCCTCGACTTCGACGCCGAGACCCGCGAACTCATCGGCCTCGACAACATCGACGAGATACTCGGCAACATCGACGAGGAGGCCGAACTCGACGTCGAGGAGATGGAACAGGAGGCCGAAGCCATCAAGACCGGTAAGTCCACCACCGACATCCAGGACCCCGACGACGTCATCGCCGAGATGGACGAACCGACGGGGGCCGAGTCGGAGACCGACTCGACCGAGTCGAGCGACGGAGAACTCGAACCCGAGACGAACTGAGTCGACGCGCACACAGTCAAAGCCGTTTTATCTACCTGTCCCGAGGCAGTACCAATGGGCGACCCCGAGGTCGACGAGGGAAAACGCGCGACGCTCCGGCGGTTCGCCGCCGTCGGGGCGGTCGGGCCGCTCGCGCGCCTCGCCGACAGGGACGAGGAAGACGAGAGCGACGCCCGCGACGCCATCACGGGCTACCTCGCGGCGACGCCGGGCGCACACTTCTCGAAGGTCCGCGACGACCTCGGGCTGGGGACCGGCGAAACCCAACACCACCTCCGGCGGCTCGAAAACGACGCGGTCGTCGAGAGCGACCGGGACGGCGACTATCGACGGTACTTTCCGGCCCGGGAGTTCGATTCGTTCGAGAAGGTCGCGCTCGGCGTGCTTCGTCGGGAGACGCCACGGGGGATGGTGATCGCGCTGCTTCGCGACCCCGACGCGAGCGCGAGCGACCTCGCCACCGACCTCGGGGTCTCGCGGCCGACGGTGAGCAAACACGCCGCCGACCTCGAAGGTGCGGGGGTGCTCTCGCGTGGCGAGGGCTACGCGCTCGTTCGTCCGGAGCTCCTGTTGACGCTGCTCGTTCGATACGCCAACTCGTTCGACGTCGCGACCCTCCAGTTCGCGCGCGAGGCCGACCGGTACATCAGCGTCGACGGTTGATTCCGCTCTATCGGGTGACCTTCCAGGTGGTGCTGGAGGAGTAGCCCCACTTCTCGACCGAGAGCGGTCCCTCCGAGTTCTGGATCGCGGTCATGTTGGTACCGACCTCCTTCGCCGAGAGCCCGACCGCCTCGCCGATGAGGCGGGATTTGAAGTAGGTTCGCGTGGCCACGTGCTCGCGGAGGTACTCGAAGATCCGTCGCTGCTTCTCGCTGAGAGCGGGCATCGCCGCGGTGGTAGCGCCCATGGTCTCCCTACCGGGGCGGCGTACATACGGGGTTTGGTACGGTGGGGTAATCCGGTCGCCGTCCGTCGATTTTGTCTTCGAGGAGGGGTCGAGGCGGTGGCCGTGGCCCGCCAGCGCCGTCCCGGGCTCCGGGGGATGGTACGTGCGGGTAACGCCCTCGAACCCCCCGTCCGCGGGGTCGTCGGTGAGCGGTAGTTCTTTGGTCCTCCGCTCCAGAGACGCGAACGGAGCACTACGTGATGGAAATCTCTGATAAACTCCTGTGTCTGTTCAACGCTGATGTCTCCGAAACCGGCGACACCTACACCGTCGAGGTGCCGCGGCGCGAGGTCGACACCGGTTCGATCGAGGCGGGTGAGACCTATCGCGTGGCGCTGATCTCGCGCGAGTCGGTCGAGAGCGGGACGAGCGGGTCGTCGTCGAACCGCCCCTCCTCCGAGCCACAGCCCCCGGTCGACGTCGGCGAGATGCGGTACGTCGAGGTCGAGGACATCGGCAAGCAGGGCGACGGTATCGCACGCGTCGAGCGGGGCTACGTCATCATCGTCCCCGGGGCGGAGGTCGGCGAACAGGTCAAGATCGAGGTCACCGAAGTGAAATCCAACTTCGCGGTGGGCGAGATCATCGAATAGGTCGTCGGCGGCCGCCCACGCACCCCCGGACCGCTCGACGACGAGTCGGCGGCCGGCCGCCTCAGCTCTCCTGGCCGGTCTCGCTTTTCGCGTGGTCGTCGTCGTCGTCCGCGTCGAACTCCTCGTCACAGTTCGTACAGCGGTAGATGCCGGCGGCACCGCCCTCGATCCGTTCGACGTCGCCCGAGCCACAGGAGGGACACGAGGGCGTCTCGCCGATCCCGTGTGTGTCGTTCATCGAGTCGGTCGTACCATCGGCCACCGAATAAACGTCCCGCTACTCTCCAGAAACGCGTCCGTCCTCTCCGTCGATCGGGGTCCCGTCCGGTCGTTTCGCGCCCTCCGAGTCGTGGACCACGACGCCGTCGGCGTCCGTGGGGTCGTAGTTCTCTTGGACCGCGATCGCCTCCTCGAGTTCGCGGACCGCGCGGGTCTTGAGCGCGCCCGCGAGCGCCTCGGCGTCCCCCCGGTCGATGTCGCGCCCGAGCCCCTCGCACTCGTGGGCGCGCACCGATCCCACTCGATCGACCGCCGCGCCCATCGGCTGGTTCGTCCCGTCGAGCGCGACGCTGAACGGGTAGGTTCGACAGATCAGCGGGCGGTCCTCGTGGACGGTGCAGGCACCCGTCCCGTCCCGTTCGGTGTAGAAGGTACAGTCGCCACAGCCGGTGGTTTCGAGCGCCCACTCGAAGGTCTCGCCCGTCGGGCCGTCGGGGCCGTCCTCGACCCCGTAGGGCATCGGTCGAGCGACGTCGCGCCACTCCCGACCGGTCGCGGCCTGGAGGTCGCGCACCTCGTCGGGGAAGGCGGTCGCGGTGTGGTCCTCGTGGCCGTCGGCTCCCTCGGCGGCTTTGCAGCACGCTCCACAGCGAGTACACTCGAATCCCAGCTCCTCGACCGCGTCGGCCAGTTCCGATACGTCGAGGTCGCGGGCACGGGCGAGTTCGTCCTCGAAGCTCACACCCACACCAGCCAGCCACGCCGCAAAAACCCGTCGTCGGGGCGATAGTCTCAAGTTCGATCGAGCCTGAACCACAACACAACCGATCCGCGGAATCCGTCGCGCTACACCCCTTCGTCGAAGGAAGTTTTAAATATTAGTAGGACTAACCAAAGGTTAGGATGACACCAACACTCCAGCAGTTCGACAACCGGGACGACGTACTCCGGCGATACGAGTACGCCGACCGGGTGGTGTACGCAGCCGACCTCGGCCCCGCCGCCGACACGACGACGGTCGACGTCGTCGAGGGCACCGTGATGCTCGTCCGCGGCGACGAACAGGCCGACTTCGATATCCCCGAGACCGGATCGGCCGAAGCGACCATCAACAACGGCGTGCTTACCGTCGAGGTGGCGCGATAACATGAAGCTCTCAGTCAAACCGCTGAAACAGAAGGACGCGGGCCGCGGCCTCGCGGCCGTCGACCGCGCCGCGATGGAGGAACTCGACCTCGAAAACGGCGACTACATCCTGATCGAGGGGAGCGACGGCCGCGCGATCGCGCGGGTCTGGCCGGGCTACCCCGACGACCAGGGTCGCGACGTGATCCGGATCGACGGCCAGCTCCGCGGCGAGGCCCAGGTGGGTATCGACGACCGCGTGAGCGTCGAGAAGGCCGACGTCAGACCGGCCGACTCGGTGACGGTGGCGCTGCCACAGAACCTCCGGATCCGGGGCAACATCGGCCCCTACATCCAGGACAAGCTCTCCGGACAGGCGATCACCCAGGGCCAGACGATCCCGTTCTCGCTCGGCTTCGGCCCGTTCTCGGGCGGGTCGGGCCAGCGCATCCCGCTGCGGATCGCGGACACCGAGCCGAACGGGACCGTGATCGTCGCCGACACGACCACGATCGAGGTCAGCGAGAAGCCCGCCGAGGAGATCGTCTCCGATTCGGCGGACGAGGCCGACACCACGCCCTCGGTGGCCTACGAGGACATCGGCGGGCTGGACCGCGAGCTCGAACAGGTCCGCGAGATGATCGAGCTCCCGATGCGCCACCCCGAGCTCTTCAAACAGCTCGGCATCGACCCGCCGAAGGGAGTCCTGCTCCACGGCCCACCGGGTACGGGCAAGACCCTGATCGCGAAGGCGGTCGCCAACGAGATCGACGCCCACTTCGAGACCATCTCGGGTCCCGAGATCATGTCGAAGTACTACGGGGAGTCCGAAGAACAGCTCCGAGAGATCTTCGACGAGGCCGAGGAGAACGAACCCGCGATCGTCTTCATCGACGAGATCGACTCGATCGCCCCCAAACGCGACGATACCTCGGGCGATGTCGAGCGCCGGGTCGTCGCCCAGCTCCTCAGCCTGATGGACGGCCTCGAAGAGCGCGGCCAGGTCACCGTGATCGCGGCGACCAACCGCGTGGACGCGATCGACCCCGCGCTCCGCCGGGGCGGCCGGTTCGACCGCGAGATCGAGATCGGCGTGCCCGACAAGGAAGGGCGAAAGGAGATCCTCCAGGTCCACACGCGCGGGATGCCGCTGGAGGAGGGGATCGACCTCGACACCTACGCCGAGAGCACCCACGGGTTCGTCGGTTCGGACCTCGAATCGCTGGCGAAGGAGTCGGCGATGAACGCCCTCCGGCGGATCCGACCCGAACTCGACCTCGACGAGGAGGAGATCGACGCCGAGGTGCTCGAATCGTTGCAGGTCACCCGCGACGACATGAAGAGCGCGCTGAAGGGCATCGAGCCGTCCGCGCTCCGCGAGGTGTTCGTCGAGGTTCCGGATACCAGCTGGGAGAACGTCGGCGGGCTCGAGGAGACGAAGGAGCGCCTCCGCGAGACCGTCCAGTGGCCGCTCGATTACCCCGAGGTGTTCGAGGCGATGGACATGAACGCCGCGAAGGGCGTGATGATGTACGGCCCGCCGGGCACGGGGAAGACCCTGCTCGCGAAGGCCGTCGCCAACGAGGCCCAGTCGAACTTCATCTCGATCAAGGGCCCCGAACTCCTCAACAAGTTCGTCGGCGAGTCGGAGAAGGGCGTCCGCGAGGTCTTCTCGAAGGCCCGTGAGAACGCGCCCACCGTGGTGTTCTTCGACGAGATCGACTCGATCGCGGGCGAGCGGGGCCAGCACGCCAACGACTCCGGCGTGGGCGAGCGCGTGGTCTCACAGCTCCTCACCGAGCTCGACGGGCTCGAAGAGCTCGAGGACGTCGTGGTGATCGCGACCTCGAACCGGCCGGACCTGATCGACAGCGCGCTGCTCCGACCGGGTCGGCTCGACAGACACGTCCACGTCCCGGTGCCCGACGAGGAGGGTCGGGAGGCGATCTTCGAGGTCCACACCCGGAACAAACCGCTGGCCGACGACGTCGACCTCGCCGACCTCGCGCGCCGGACGGAGGGCTACGTCGGGGCCGACATCGAGGCCGTCACCCGCGAGGCCGCGATGGCCGCGACCCGCGAACTCATCGAGATGAGCGACCCCGAGGACCTGGCCGGCAACGTCGGCAACGTCCGGATCGGCGTCGAGCACTTCGACCAGGCGCTCGACGAGGTCAACCCGAGCGTCACCGCCGAGACCAGGGAGCGCTACGAGAACATCGAGTCCCGGTTCAACGCCGGCGAACCCGCGAACGACGAACCCGAGATCGGTCAGACCTTCCAGTAAGGTCGTCCTCGACCGGTCTTCCGGGTTCGCTTCGTTTTCCGTCGTATCGAGCCGGCGTGAGAAGCATCGCCGCTTACTGAAACGGTATGAGTGTACGTGTACCAACGGTCTTTACCGTTATCGAAAATAATTACGGTTGCCAGGCTCCACGATAGGCGATGTCATCAAGGGAGGCGGACAAGAACCGATGGTTGATCGCGGCGTCGGCCGTCGCGATCCACCTGTCGATCGGTAGCATTTACGCGTACAGTATCTATCAGATCCCGCTGAACGAAGCGCAGGGCTGGGGTACGTCGAGCGTGACGACCGCGTTCTCGATCGCGATCTTCGTCCTCGGGATCACGGCGGCCTTCCTCGGGAGCTACGTCGAGAAGTACGGCCCGCGGCTGTCCGGGCTGGCGGCGGCGGTCCTGTACGGCCTCGGGATGGTCGGGTCGGGGCTCAGCGTCCAGCTCGGCAGTCTCCCGCTCTTCCTCGCCACGTTCGGGGTCGTCGGCGGGATGGGGCTCGGGCTCGGCTACATCACCCCGATCGGAACGCTCGTCGAGTGGTTCCCCGACCGCCGCGGGATGGCGACGGGCCTCGCGGTGATGGGCTTCGGTGCCGGGGCGCTGCTGACCGGTCCACTCGGGAATTACCTCATCCAGTCCGTCGGCGTCGCGACGACGTTCTACGCGCTCGGCGTGCTGTACCTCGTTCTGATGGCCGCCGGCGCGAGCTATCTCGCCAAACCGCCGGAGGGCTGGCTCCCCGAGGGGATAGAAGACACCCCCGAGAACCAGGAGGAGGCCAAAAGCGCGCTCGCCGGGATCGAGAACCTCACCGCGAAGGAGGCACGCACCTCGCCGCGGTTCTGGATGGTCTGGCTCATCGTCTTCATCAACGTCTCCGCGGGGATCATGCTGCTCGCGTTCGCCTCGCCGATGCTCCAGCAGATCGCCGGCGCGAGCGCGACGACCGCGGCGTTCATCACCGGCTACATCGGGATCTTCAACGGCGGCGGCCGCATCGTGTGGGCCTCGCTGTCGGATTACATCGGCCGGACGACGACGTACGCGGCGTTCTTCGCCATCCAGATCGTCGCCTTCTTCGTGATGCCACAGGTCGCGGGCGTCTGGCTCCTCGCGGGGCTCATCTTCCTCGTCATCACCTGCTACGGCGGCGGCTTCGCCTGTCTCCCGGCCTACCTCAGCGACCTCTTCGGCACCCAGGAGGTCAGCGCGATCCACGGCTACGCGCTCACGGCGTGGGGGTTCGCCGGGGTCGCGGGGCCGCAGCTCGCCTCGGCGATCCTCGAATCGACGGGGAACTACACCAGCGCGCTCTACATCATGAACGGGGCGCTCGTCGTCGGGCTGATCACGGTCGCGGTCCTCCGCTGGCGGATCGGGAAGCTTCAGGACGCGGACCGGAGCCGCGGAGCCAGCGGGACGACGACCGAGGGGTAGTTCGCCGACGCGCGCGGTCGGCCACGTCCGAACCGTGCGTTCTGCCGTCGCGTTACGGCGCGTCCGGGGTCGACGGCTCGGACCGGTCGCCGGTCACCAGTCGGTTGCGGTGGACGACCCCGACGTTGTTCGCGGTGTTCTCGGTCAGGGTTCGGAAGGCGTCGGCGGTGTCGCCCTCGTCGAGGACGACCGGCGAACCGCCGTCGCCGCCCTCGCGAACGGCGGGGTCGAGCGGGAGCTCACCGAGGAACGGCATCTCGACCTCCTCGGCGAACGCGCGACCGCCGCCCTTCCCGAAGAGGTCGTGTTCTGCGCCACAGTCCGGGCAGACGAACCCGCTCATGTTCTCGACGATCCCCAGAACCGGCGTCTCGTGTTTGCCGAACATCTCGAGACCCTTCCGCGCGTCGTCGATGGCGACGTCCTGCGGGGTGGTGACGATGACGGCCCCGGCGAGCGGGACGGTCTGGAGCATGGTGAGCTGGGTGTCGCCGGTTCCCGGGGGCAGGTCGACGACCATGTAGTCCAGCGCGCCCCACTCGACGTCCTCGAAGAGCTGTGTGAGGACCTTGTGGACCATCGGCCCCCGCCAGATCACGGGGTCGTCCTGGCCCACGAGGAAGTCCATGCTCATGAGCTTCATGCCGTACTTCTCGGGCGGGACGATCTTCTCCTCGGGGGTGGCCTGCGGGCGCTGGTCGGCCCTGACCATCCGGGGGACGTTCGGGCCGTAGATGTCGGCGTCGAACAGCCCGACGCGCGCGCCCATCTCCGAGAGCCCCGCGGCGAGGTTCACCGCGACGGTGGACTTCCCGACGCCGCCCTTGCCGCTCGCGACCGCGATGACGTTCTTCACGCCCGGGAGGACGTCCTGGCTCCGCTCGACGCTCGCGGTGAGGTCGACCTCGATACCCGCGTCGGCACAGACCTCGCGCACCCGCCCCGCGATGGCGGTCTCGTTCGGCGAGTAGGGCGCGCCGAGCGCGAGCGAGATGTGGGCGACCCCGTCCCGAACCTCGATGTCGTTGACGAGCCCCAGCGAGACGATGTCGTCACCGAGATCCGGGTCCTCGACGTCCGCGAGGAGGTCCTGCACGTCGGATTCGTTCATGGCTCGGATAGCGCCGGACGAGCGATAAGGGTTGGGAAGCAGCCGATCCGGGGTCGCCGGCTCCGCACTCGACGACTCACACCCACGTCACACGCTTCAGTTCGTCCGGACCTGCGGCGAGCACGACGAGTTCATCGATCTTCCGAGCGATCTCGTCGCCGTCGGTGTCGTCACCGCTCACGAGCAGCACTCGCAATCCAGTGTTCAGTTCGGGATCGAGGAAGTCACGGTCGGTCGTAACGAGTACTCGATCCGTCTCCCGGGCGTATCCTGCGACTCGGGTGTCAGGTTCGCCTTTCGCGAGAACCGTCCCGACCGTTACCGCGTCGTGACCACGCTCTCGAAGTTCGGCCGCCGTCGCCGTATCGGTGTCCTCGTCGACGAGAAATCCCCACCCGTCAGTCACGGTCGTTCCGGAGCCGGTCGCGGGCCGCGTCGAACGTTTCGAAGCTGGTTCCGTCGGCCCCGGCTTCGGCCTCGCGCTCGCGTCGGTCGTACCGGTCCATCTCGTCGGGATGATCATGGTAGTACGCGAGCGCACGATGAACGTCGCTGACGGAGAGGTCGTAGCGCTCGGCGGTTTCGGCGGGGGATCGACCCTCGCGCTCGACGAGGTCGCCGACCCGACGAACGGGAACCCGGGTTCCCGCAACGCACGGCTCACCGCCTTGTTTCCCGGGACCGCGATCGATACCCGTCGCGAGGTCGGCCATGTTCGTTCTTCGGCGCGATGGTATTTGATTCTACGGCCCGGTGCGGCTCACGACGGCGGGGGTTTCGTGGGGGTTAAATACCCGCATCGAAATAGAACCACTACGACGTACTGCAGGGGACCGGCCCCGAGTCCGGGAGGGCGACAATACAACCACACGAGTGTCGTGGTAGCCAAGCTTGGCCCAAGGCGCAGGGTTGCTAACTCTGTGGCGCACAGCCTCCGGGGTTCGAATCCCCGCCACGACGCATCACGGATCAACGCATGAGTGCAGAAGACCCAGACACACCGGCCGAGGACGAAGCGGAGGATATCCGTTACTTCGTCCGGATCGGCCAGACCGACCTCGACGGCACGAAAAGCGTCGAGCGGGCGCTGACCGGCATGAACGGTGTCGGCAGGCGAACCGCTCGCATCATCGCGGAGCAGGCGGAGGTCGACAAGACGGCGACCCTCGGTCGCCTCGACGACGACGCCGTCGACGCCATCATCGAGGGCGTCGAGGGGCTCGCCGACGAGGTTCCGGAGTGGCTCGTCAACCGCCCGAAGGACTACTTCTCGGGCGAGGCGGCCCACGAGGTCGGCAACGACCTCTCGCTGACGCGACAGCAGGACATCAACCGAATGCAGATGATCAGTTCCTACAAGGGCGTGCGCCACAACCGCGGCCAGAAGGTCCGCGGCCAGCGCACCAAGTCCACCGGCCGCTCGGAGGGCACCATCGGCGTGAACGTCGAGGCCCTCCAGGAAGAGATGGAAGAGGAGGAAGGGTAGATGGCGCTTGGCACCAACACCAAGGGCTACGAGACCCCGAACCATCCGTGGCAGGGCGAGCGCATCGCCGAGGAGTCCGGGCTGATGGGGCGCTACGGCCTGAAGAACAAGGAGGAACTCTGGCGCGCCGAGTCCCAGCTCCGTGACTTCCGTCGCGAGGCTCGACGACTGCTCGGCAACGCGCAGGGCGACGCCGAGGAGGCCGAGCGCGAGGGCGAGCCGTTCTTGAACCGGCTCCGCCGGCTCGGGATCCTCAACGAGGCCGACTCGATCGACGCCGTCCTGAGCCTCGACACCACCGACGTGCTCGAACGCCGGCTTCAAACCGTGGTCTACCGCAACGGACTGGCGAACACGCCGAAGCAGGCGCGTCAGTTCGTCTCCCACGGCCACATCGTGATCGGCGACAGCCGCGTGACGGCTCCCTCCCGGAAGGTCTCGACCACCGAGGAGGACCAGGTCGCCTTCGACGAGGGGAGTTCGCTCGCGGACGAACTGCATCCCGAACGTGCGGAGGGGCAGGAATGAGCGCCAACGAGGGCAACGAGGACCGGTGGGCCGTCGCCCACGTCCACGCCTCGTTCAACAACACCATCATCTCGGTCACCGACCTCACCGGCGCGGAGACGCTGGCGAAGTCGAGCGGCGGGACGGTCGTCAAGCAGAACCGCGACGAGGCCTCGCCGTACGCCGCGATGCAGATGGCCGAGACCGTGGCCGAGGAGGTGCTCGCCCAGGGTATCGAAGGCGTCCACGTCAAGCTTCGCGGTCCCGGCGGCAACCTCCAGAAGAGCCCCGGACCGGGCGCACAGGCCACCGTCCGCGCGCTCGCCCGCGCCGGACTCGAGATCGGCCGGATCGAGGACGTCACGCCGATCCCACACGACGGTACACGCGCACCCAAATCCAGCGGGTTCTAACAAATGAGCACCACCGACTACGAGGTCGAGTTCATCGACGTCGACGAGCGCGAGGCGCGCTTTCTCGTTCGCGGGATCACACCGGCGTTCGCCAACGGGATCCGGCGGGCGATGGTCGCGGACGTGCCGACGCTCTCGATCGACACGGTGAGAGTGATCGAGAACTCGTCGGTGATGTTCGACGAGCAGATCGGCCATCGGCTCGGGATGGTGCCCCTCTCGGCCCCGCCCGACGAGTTCGAGGTCGGCGAGAGCGTGACCCTTGCCCTCGACGTTTCGGGTCCCGAAACCGCCTACTCGGGCGACCTCCAGAGCGCGGACTCGATGGTCGAGCCCGCCGAGCAGAACGTCCCGATCATCGACCTGAAGGAGGACCAGCGCCTCGAAGTCGAGGCCGAGGCCGTCCTCGATAGCGGGAAGACCCACGCCAAACACCAGGGCGGCGTGGCCGTCGGCTACCGCCACCTCCAGCACGTCGAGGTGGCCGGCGACGCCGACGAGTTCGCCGACGAGGAGCCGAACATCCTCCGGGGCGTGATCGAGGACGACGGCGAACTGGTCCCCACCGAGGAGTTCGGCAGCGACCTCACGAACCGGTATCCGGGCAAGGAGCTCGACGTGACCGACGTCCCGAACGCGTTCGTCTTCCACGTCGAGACCGACGGGTCGATGAGCGTCGAGGAGCTGGTGCTCGCGGCCGTCGACTCGCTCGGCGACCGCGCGAACGAACTCCGCGAGGCGGTTCAGCTGTGATGTATCGCCCCACGAACCGGTCCCGGTCGAGCGCGGCGACGCGAGAGGCGACGAGCCCCGCGCTCGCGACGACCGAAACTGGTTTGTGGGGACAGGAGAAAGACGGTTTCGCGTGCAGGGATAGCCAAGTCAGGTCAACGGCGCAGCGTTCAGGGCGCTGTCTCGTAGGAGTTCGCAGGTTCGAATCCTGCTCCCTGCATGCTCTTTTCGGAGTGATAGTATGAGCAAGACCAATCCGAGGCTCACGAGTCTCATCGACGAACTGGAGTCGGTCGCGCGCGAGACGGAGAGTCCCGTCTGGCAGGCCGTGGCCGACCGCCTCGAGAAACCCCGGCGGACCCACGCCGAGGTCAACCTCGGGCGGATCGAACGCTACGCGAAAGAGGACGAAACGGTCGTCGTCCCCGGCAAGGTGCTCGGGAGCGGCGTCCTCCAGAAGCCAGTCACCGTTGCGGCGGTGGACTTCTCGGGGACGGCCGAGACCAAGATCGACCAGGTAGGAGAGCACGTCGCGCTCGAAGACGCGATCGAATCGAACCCCGAGGGGTCGAACGTCCGGGTGATCCGATGAACGCCGCCGAATTCGAACCCGACCTCGTGGTCGACGCCCGGGATTGCATCCTCGGACGGGTGGCGAGCCAGGTGGCCGAACGCGCGCTCGACGGCGAGCGCATCGCCGTGGTGAACGCCGAAGAGGCCGTCATCACGGGCAGCGACGACGACGTGATGGAGGTCTTCGAGACCCGGGCGGGGCTCGGCTCCGACCAGGGGCCGCGCTACCCCAAACGGCCCGACCGGATCATGAAACGCTCGATCCGCGGCATGCTGCCGTACAAGCGCCCGCGCGGTCGCGAGGCCTTCGAGAACGTCCGCGTCTACGTCGGCAACCCGTTCGAGGACAGCGAGGTGCTCGACGACACCTCGCTCGACCGGCTCTCGAACATCAAGTTCGTCCAGCTCGGCGACGTCAGCGAGAACCTCGGCGCGAACGTCACGTGGTGATACAACAATGGTAACCAACACCTCAGGCAAGAAGAAGACCGCCATCGCCCGCGCGACGATCTCCGACGGGGAGGGTCGCGTCAGAGTCAACTCGGCACCCGTCGAGCTCGCCGAACCCGAGCTCGCGCGGCTGAAGATGCTCGAACCGTTCCGGCTCGCCGAGGAGCAGCGCGAGGAGGTCGACATCTCGGTCGACGTCTCGGGCGGCGGGACGGTCGGCCAGGCCGACGCGGTCCGGACCGCGATCGCCCGCGGACTGGTCCAGCACACCAACGACGCCGAGCTCCGGGACGCCTACATGGAGTTCGACCGGTCGCTGCTGGTGAACGACGTCCGCCAGTCCGAGTCCAAGAAGTGGGGCGGCCCCGGCGCACGCGCGCGCTATCAGAAATCCTACCGTTAACATGAACGCGAGCACAGGGGGACGACGGCGATGATGGTTCCGGTGCGGTGTTTCACCTGCGGGAGCGTCGTCGGCGAACACTGGGAGGCGTTCGAGTCGCGGATCGAGGACGGCGAGGACCCCGGTGACGTGCTCGACGACCTCGGGGTCAAACGCCACTGCTGTCGGCGGATGCTCGTCTCGCACACCGACCTCGTGGACATCGTGGCTCCCTACCAGTGATGTCGATGGTGAACCAACGCTACAATCGGTACGAGAAGGCCCGGATCATCGGGGCCCGCGCGCTCCAGATCGCCTACGGCGCGCCGGTGCTGGTCCAGACCGAGAGCACTGAGCCGATACTGATCGCCGCCGAGGAGTACGACGCCGACGTGTTGCCGTTCACCGTCTGGCGGGGCGAGCAGTGACGCTCATCACCGAGGTCCGGCTCCGCCGGATCCTCGACTCGCGTGGAAACCCCACGGTCGAGGCCGAGGTCTCGACGGAGTCGGGTGGATTCGGTCGGGGGGCCGCCCCGAGCGGCGCGAGCACGGGAGCCCACGAGGCCGTTTCGCTCCCCGCCGACGAGGCCATCGCGGCGGCGCGCGAACACGCCGTCCCGCGGATCGAGGGGCAGGTCTACGCCGGCGACCAGCGCTCGGTGGACGCCGCGCTCCGGGCCGCCGACGGCACCGACGACTTCGGGACGATCGGCGCGAACAGCGCCGTCGCGATCTCGATGGCGAGTGCAAAGGCCGCCGCCGACACCCTCGGCGCGCCGCTCTATCAGCATCTCGGTGGGGCCTTCCGTGGCAACACGTTCCCGACGCCGCTCGGCAACGTCGTCGGCGGGGGCGAACACGCCAAGGAAGCGACCCACATCCAGGAGTTCCTCTCCGCACCCGTCGGCGCGCCGAGCGTCACCGACGCGGTGTTCGCGAACGCGCGGGTCCACGGCGCGGTCAGCGAGATCCTCGACGACCGTGATATCCCGGCGGCGAAGGGCGACGAGGGCGCGTGGGCACCCGCGATCGACGACGAGGAGGCCTTCGAGGTCGTCGCCGAAGCCACCGACACGGTGGCCGACGAGGTCGGCTTCGAAGTCGGCTTCGGGCTCGACGTGGCCGCGGCCGAACTCTACGACCCCGACGACGGGGTCTATCGCTACGGCGACGTCGAGCGCACCACGGACGAACAGGTCGAGTACGTCGCGGACCTCGTAGACGAGTACGACCTCGTCTACGTCGAGGACCCGCTCGACGAGGAGGACTTCTCGGGCTTCGCCGACCTCACCGCGAAGGTGGGCTCGGAGACCCTGGTCTGCGGCGACGACCTGTTCGTCACCAACACCGAGCGCCTCGCGCGCGGCATCGACGAGGCCGCGGCGAACGCCATCCTGGTGAAGCCGAACCAGATCGGCACGCTGTCGGACGCGTTCGACGCGGTCGAACTCGGTGTGGAGAACGGGCTCGCGCCCGTGATCTCCCACCGGTCGGGCGAGACCGAGGACACCACGATCGCACACCTCGCCGTGGCGACCGACGCCCCGTTCGTGAAGACGGGCGCGGTCGGTGGCGAGCGCACCGCGAAACTCAACGAACTCATCAGAATCGAGGAAACCGCATGAGCGAAAACGAAGAGGGGCTCGACGCGGCGGAACGCGACATCGAGGCGGAGCCGACCGGCGAAGCCGGCGCGAACCCCGCCGAGAACCCCACAGACACAGACGCACCGACCGACGACCAGCCAGCCGACGAGGAAGAGGACACGGGGCCGACGTTCGACGAGGACGTCATGGCGGACGACGAGGCCGACCTCCTCATCCCGGTCGAGGACTACCTGGGGGCCGGTGTCCACATCGGCACCCAGCAGAAGACCAAGGACATGGAGCGGTTCATCCACCGCGTTCGAACCGACGGCCTCTACGTCCTCGACGTCGGCCGCACCGACGAGCGCGTCCGGACGGCCGCGAACTTCCTCGCGAACTACGACGCCGAGAACGTGCTCGTCGCGTCCTCGCGCCAGTACGGGCGCTTCCCGGCCGAGAAGTTCGCCGACGCCATCGGCGCGCGTGCGCGAACGGGTCGGTTCATCCCCGGCACGCTCACGAACCCCGACTACGACGGCTACATCGAACCCGACGTCCTGGTCGTCACCGACCCGATCGGTGACTCCCAGGCCGTCACGGAGGCCGTCACCGTCGGGATCCCCGTGATCGCGATGTGTGACTCGAACAACTCCGTGAGCAACGTCGACCTCGTGGTGCCGACGAACAACAAGGGTCGTCGTGCGCTCTCGGTGGTCTACTGGCTGCTCGCGAACGAGACGCTCGACCGCTCGCCCGACGGCGAGCCGAACTACGCGCTCGACGACTTCGAAGAAGGCATCTGAGTCGGCCGGTCCTGATTCTATCGGTATTCCGAAGCAGCGGATCGTTTTCCACAGCGAACAGTGACGGAACCCAGCGGGTCAGAAACGCCGTTCAACCGAGGTTTCGGGCGAAGTCCTCGACCGGCATGACTGAATAATCCACCGAGACCGTGTCCCGGGTCGCGCGGATCTTCCCGACGAAGGTCGAGATCTCCTCGAGGTCGCCGTCGAGGATGAACAGCTCCATGCAGTAGTGGTTCCCGACGTGGCTGTGGAAGTTCGAGGCCACCAGGTCGTCGTGTTCGTGGCGGAGGTGCATCATCCGCTCCTCGACGCTGGTGGTCTCGTAGTCGAATAGAACCGTCACGACCGCCATGAGTTCGCGGTCCTCGAGCCGGGCGTCCTCGAACTCCCCGAGGAGGTTGCGCCCCGCCTCCCTGATGACCTCGCTTCGCCCGGTGTAGCCGTGGTCGTCGGCGAAGGTGTCGATCCGTTCGAGGAGTTCTTCCGGCATCGAGACGCTGACGACGGTCATGTATTAACTCAGTTCGTTTCGAGTATTAGGCTTTGCCATAGTACGGGTCGGCCTACCGATCGGGTGGATCCACAAACACTGATACGCCGGCCGACGGAGAGGGCGCATGGCGGTCTCAAGCGCCCCCGGCAAGGTCTATCTCTTCGGCGAACACGCGGTGGTCTACGGCGAACCCGCGGTGCCGTGTGCGATCGAGCGCCGGGCACGGGTCGAAGCCACGCAGCGATCGGACAGTCGGGTCCGGGTCCACGCCCAGGACCTCTACCTCAACGGCTTCAGCGTCGAGTACGCGGGGCCGGCCGACGACCGGCCGACCGTCGCCACCGACCAATCGGTGCTCGACCTCGGGATGCGTTACATCGACGGCGCGATCGACCGTGCCCGCGACCTCGCCGACCAGCCCGAAGTGGGCCTCGACGTCACCGTCGAGAGCGACCTCCCGCTGGGGGCCGGCCTCGGCTCGTCGGCGGCGGTCGTGGTGGCGGGGATCGACGCCACGGCACGCGAACTCGGGCTCGAACTCGACTCGGAGGAAGTGGCGAACCACGCCTACAAGGTCGAACACGAGGTCCAGAACGGCGAGGCCTCGCGTGCGGACACGTTCTGCTCGGCAACCGGCGGCGCGGCGAAGGTCGAGGGCGACAGTTGCGAGACCATCGACGCGCCGAACCTCCCGTTCGTGGTGGGCTACGACGGCGGCACCGGCAACACCGGCGAACTCGTCGCGGGCGTGCGCGCGCTCCGCGAGGAGTACGACTTCGCTGCCAGCACGGTCGAATCGATCGGCGACCTCGTGCGTCGCGGCGAACACGCGCTCGATGCGGGCGACGTCGACGAACTCGGCCGGCTGATGGACGTCAACCACGGCCTGCTCTCGGCGCTCGGGGTCTCCGCGCGCTCGCTCGACGCGATGGTGTGGGCCGCCCGCGAGGCGGGCGCACGCGGCGCGAAGCTCACCGGGTCCGGCGGTGGGGGCTGTATCGTCGCGCTCGACGAAACCGAGGACACCCCGACGGCGCTCGGCTACACCCCCGAGTGCGAGCGGGCGTTCCGCGCGGAACTCGACACCGAGGGCGTCCGGCGGGAGGACGGATGACCGGCGAGTCGAGTACGGAAGACCGGACGGCGACGGGGACGACGGTGCTCAAACTCGGCGGGAGCGTCATCACGGACAAATCCAGCCCCGAGACCCTCGACGGGGACCACCTCGCACGCGCCACGGACGCGGTGGCGGCGTTCGAGGGGGAACTCGTCCTCGTCCACGGCGGCGGGAGCTTCGGCCACCACCACGCCAGCGAACACGGGATCACGACGACGGCCGGGAGCCACGACGCGGAGGGCGCACGCGCCGTCCACGACGCGATGCGACGGCTCAACGACGCCCTGCTCGACGCGCTCCGCGAACGTGGCGTCCCGGCGCTCCCGGTTCACCCCCTCTCGGCGGCGACACGCGACGATTCCGGGGAGCTCTCGCTCGCCACGGGCGTCGTGGAGACCATGCTCGACGAGGGGTTCGTCCCCGTGGTCCAGGCCGACGTGGTCGCCCACGCGGGTCGAGGTGTCACGGTGGTGAGCGGCGACGAACTGGTGGTCGTGCTCGCGACGGCACTCGACGCCGATCGGGTCGGGGTCTGTTCGGGTGTACCGGGCGTGTTCGACACCGACGGAGTGGTCATCGACCGGATCGATTCGTTCGCGGACGTGCGGGCGGCGCTCGGCGGGAGCGATGCCACCGACGTCACCGGCGGGATGAGCGCGAAGGTCGAGGCGTTGCTCGGCCTCGACGCGCCGGCGTGGGTGTTCGGCCTCGACGACCTCGACGGATTTTTCGATGGCGCGTCACCCGGAACGCGGGTCGACTGAGGGGGATTCGACCTCCCCGCGTCCGCTCGGGTCGAGCCACGGAGTTTATACCACCCGGGTCCCGTAGCCACGCACATCCGAGAGACCGCCCCGAGCATCGGGGCGGCCGGGCGGGTCGTGTGACCTCGCCAGCCGGCGGACGAATCCCTGCTCGCGGGCGGCTCTGGAGTACTAACCATGGAAATCGATATTGCAACCATCGGCGGCTACGAAGAAGTCGGCCGACAGATGACCGCCGTCCGGGCGGGCGACGACATCGTTGTCTTCGACATGGGCCTCAACCTCTCGAAGGTCCTGATCCACGACAACGTCGAAACCGAACGCATGCACAGCCTCGACCTGATCGACATGGGCGCGATCCCCGACGACCGGGTCATGTCCGACCTCGACGGCGAGGTCCAGGCTATCGTCCCGACACACGGCCACCTCGACCACATCGGGGCCATCAGCAAACTCGCTCACCGCTACGACGCACCCATCGTCGCGACGCCGTTCACGATCGAGCTCGTCAAACAGCAGATCGAGAGCGAGGAGAAGTTCGGGGTCGGCAACGACCTCGTCAAGATGGACCCGGGCGAATCGATGGAGATCGGCAACGGGCTCGATCTCGAGTTCGTCAACGTCACCCACTCGATCATCGACGCGATCAACCCCGTGCTCCACACCCCCGAGGGGTCGATCATCTACGGGCTCGACAAACGTCTCGACCACACCCCCGTGATCGGCGACCCGATCGACATGGACCGCTTTCGCGAGATCGGTCGCGAGGGCGAGGGCGTGCTCTGTTACATCGAGGACTGCACCAACGCCGGCCGCAAGGGCCGAACCCCGAGCGAGCAGCTCGCGCGCGAGGAGGTTCGGGACGTGCTCTACAGCATGGAGGACTACAAGGGTGGCATCGTCGCCACCACCTTCTCCAGTCAGATCTCCCGGGTCAAGTCAATCGTGGAGTTCGCAAAGGAGATCGGTCGTCAGCCCGTCCTCCTCGGTCGCTCGATGGAGAAGTACTCGGGTACCGCCGAGCGCCTCGACTTCGTCGACTTCCCCGACGACCTCGGGATGTTCGGCCACCGGCAGTCGGTCGACCGGACCTTCAAGCGGATCATGAACGAGGGCAAGGAGAACTTCCTGCCGATCGTCACGGGCCACCAGGGCGAGCCGCGCGCGATGCTCACCCGGATGGGTCGGGGCGAGACGCCCTACCAGCTCGACGAGGGTGACAAAGTGATCTTCTCGGCACGGGTCATTCCCGAGCCGACCAACGAGGGCCAGCGTTACCAGTCCGAGCAGTTGCTCCGGATGCAGGGCGCACGCATCTTCGACGACGTCCACGTTTCGGGCCACATGTCCCAGGAGGGCCACTACACGATGCTCGACACCATCCAGCCCCAGCACATCGTGCCGGCCCACAACGACCTCGAACACCTCGCGCGCTACATCGACCTCGCCGAGGGCCAGGGCTACCGGATGGGCCGAGACCTCCACGCGACGCGCAACGGCAACGTCATCTCGCTGGTCGAATGAGCGCTTCGGGGGAGGCGGTCGTCGAGGCGGTCGCGGCACGACGGGAGCTCGTCAACGCGTCGGTCTCGGAGTACCTCCCGATAGACAAACCCGAGCGCCTCTATCGCGCCTCGCGTCACCTGCTCGACGCCGGCGGCAAGCGCCTCCGGCCCGCGGTCACGCTACTCGTAGCCGAGGCACTGACCGACACCGAACCGCTCGGTGCGGACTACCAGTCGTTCCCGACGCTCGACGCCTCGGGACCCGACGAGATAGACCTCATGGCGGCCGCGGTGAGCATCGAGACGATCCAGTCCTTCACCCTGATCCACGACGACATCATGGACGAGGACGACCTCCGGCGCGGGGTGCCCTCCGTCCACAGCGCGTTCGACACCGAGACCGCGATCCTCGCTGGCGACACGCTCTACGCGAAGGCCTTCGAGTTCATGCTCGCCACTGGCGCGCCGCCCGAACGCACCGTGCGCGCGCTCTCGGAGCTCGCCAGGACCTGTACCCGGATCTGCGAGGGCCAGTCGCTCGACGTCGCCTTCGAACACCGCGACGACGTCACGACCGACGAGTACATCACGATGGTCGAGCAGAAGACGGCCGTTCTCTACGCCGCCGCAGCCCGGGTCCCGGCCATCCTGCTCGGCGCGGACGACGAGACGACCGAGGCGCTCCGCCAGTACGGGCTCGACATCGGCCGGGCGTTCCAGATCCGCGACGACGTGCTCGATCTCACGGTTCCGAGCGAGAAGCTCGGCAAACAGCGCGGCAGCGACCTCGTCGAGGGCAAGCGCACCGCCGTCACGCTCCACGCCGCCGAGCACGGTGTCGACCTCGACGACCTCGTGGTGTCCGAAACGCCCGCGGAAGTCACCGAAGCGGAGATCGACGCCGCGGTCGCCGAACTCGACGCCGCCGGCAGCATCGAGTACGCCCGCACGTTGAGCCGCGACCTCGTCGAGAGCGGGAAATCCCACCTCGAAGTCCTCCCCGACAACGAGGCCCGCCGTCTGCTCGCGGGGCTCGCCGAATACCTGATCGAACGCGGGTACTAGAAACCCACCTTTTGCTACGCTCGGCCGCGAAGCGGCCTCGCTCGCAAAATGTGGATCAAAAGCCTCCTCCTTCCCGATGGTCAGTCGTCGGCCCGCTCGCTCGTTTCACTCGCTCGCGGTACAACTGCTATCCGCAAACCGCACAGCGCCGCCTCCGCCGAAGCCCTCGCCACGCGCTCCCTTCGGTCGCTACTCACTCGCCTTCGGCTCGTTCGCGCGGCTCGCCCTTCATCCGCCAGACACCGCCCCGCACCGCACAACGACCACACCGCCGGCCGCCGCCGCACCGCAGCCGTCGGCTGCCGGCCACCGGCCGCAGCCGCACCCCGTGGGCCGCCGACCGCACGACAAGACCCGGGCGACCCAGGTGTGATCGTTGTGTGCCGATCGCATACCATCGGTTTTCGGGCGATTCGGGCCGGGAATGAAAAGGAACTTACCCGACGCCCGAGACGGAGTTCGCATGAAGGCTATCGTGCTCGCCGGCGGGTATGCGACCCGACTCTGGCCGATCACCAAACACCGGCCCAAGATGTTCCTCCCCGTCGGTGACACCGTCGTCATCGACCGGATCTTCGAAGAGCTCGAAGCCGACGACCGTATCGAGGAGGTCTACATCTCGACCAACGAGCGCTTCGCCGGGGAGTTCGAAGAACACGTCGAGGAGCGGGGTTTCGAGAAACCAACGCTCTCGATCGAGGACACCACCGGCGAGGACGAGAAGTTCGGCGCGGTCGGCGCGCTCGCCCAACTCATCGACCGCGAGAACGTCGACGACGACCTCCTCGTGGTCGCGGGCGACAACCTCCTCAGCTTCTCGCTCGGCGACTTCATCGACGACTTCGAAGGACGCACCGAACCCACGATCGCGGCCTACGACGTCGGTTCGCGCGAACGCGCCAAGTCCTACGGCCTCGTCGAACTCGACGGCGACCGGGTCGTTGACTTCCAGGAGAAACCCGAGGACCCCAACTCCACGCTGGTCTCGATCGCGTGCTACGCCTTCCCCGCCGACGCGCTCGTGCTCGATGAGTACCTCGCGGACGACAACAACCCCGACGAGCCCGGTCGGTTCGTCCAGTGGCTCCGGGGTCGGCGCGACGTCTACGCCTACACCTTCGACGGCGCGTGGTTCGACATCGGCACGCCCGAGAGCTACCTCGACACCGTCGCGTGGGCGATCGACGGCGACTCCTCGGTCGCCGCCGACGCGACCGTCGAGAACAGCGAGATCGGGTCGGGCGTTCACGTGATGCCGGGTGCGACGGTCACGAACTCGACCCTCGAACACTCGGTGGTCTTCCCCGAGGCCACCGTCGAGGACTGCACGGTTCGCGATTCGATCCTCGACGAGCACGTCGACGTCGCCGGGGTCGACCTCACCGGCGCGCTCGTCGGCGAGCACACCGTGATCCCGGACGGCGAATAGCGGGATCCGGTGGATTCTTCTCCCGACGGGCCGTTCTCGGGACATGGCATCACGCAAAACCCAGGTCGCGCTCGGTCTCTCGGTCCTGCTCGCCGCCTCGTTCGCCGTCCACTACGTCCTGTTCGGCGCGCTCCCGCTCGGCAAGCCGACGATGCTCGACGACGAGTAGTCGCTGATCACTCCCCGAGCCACGCGTCGGTGACACGGAGCCGACCGCGCGTCCCGTCCCACTCGGTCTCGTAATCGAACTCGATCGGGCGCGCCATGTGCGGCCCGTCGGTCACCAGCGTCTCGAACTCCCCACCCTCGCCGAGCACGTGGACCCCGTACTCCTCGTGGAGGGTTCGGAGCTCGTCGAACGCTTCTTCGTCGAGCACGCGCCCGAGCCACGACTCGTCGAGGCCACGGGCCGCGACCTGCACCACTCGGATCTCGAAGCCCGCATCGAGCATCGCGTCGGCGAGGTCGCGGGGGTCGCGCCCCCAGAGCGGGGCGAACAGCTCGATACCGAGCCGGTCGCACATCCCCTGGATCCGGCTCGTCTGGAACTCGCTCTCGACCGCCCCCGCGGTGACCCCCGCGAGGTCGAGGTCGGCCCCGAGGTCGCCGAGGGCGCGTTCGAGGGGTTCGAGCTCGGCGTCGCCGCGCGCCCCGGACTCCTCGATACCGCGCCCCGCCTCGTCCGGGTCGACCTCGACGAGTTCGATCCCGATGCTCTCGGCCGCGAGCCGCGCGAGCCGCGTCTCGGGGACGTGATACATGTACGAGCCGTCGTCGGGGTGGACCGTCAGGAGCCGCTCGACCGGCAGGTCGGTTTCGAGCGCGCGGTAGAGCGCCCACGAGGAGTCCTTGCCGCCGGAGAACAGGCTCACCCACGCCTCCGTCATGGGCCTCGTACCGCGGCGAGGACTAAACCCACATCGGTCGTCCGTCGAGAGCGACATCGACCGCCAACCCGGAAGATTAAGACCGTCGGGCCGAGTATTGGGGGAAATGAGCCGTCATCGCGCCGGCAAGCGCCCGTGGCTCGCCGCGGTGCTCGCGGTCATCTACCCGGGGCTGGGCCACCTCTATCTCCGGCGGTGGTTCCGGGCGCTCGCGTGGTTCCTCCTGGTGTTTCTCACGGTCCAGATCACGCTTCCCCAGTCCGCGCTCCCCGAGTCGGGGGAGTTCAGCGTCGAGGCGGTCCTGGAGGCGAGCCAGGCGCTCCCGATCGAGGCCACGTTCGCGCTCCTCGTCCTCACGATCCTCAACATCGCCGACGCCTACTACCTCGCCCGCCAGCGAAACGCAGGAGCCGAGTCGACACGGAGTGGGGCGAGCGGGTCGAACGGACCGGTCGGAAGCGTCATCGGCACCGAGGCGGACGACGACGAACCCACGGACCGCTGTCCCCACTGCGGCCGCACGACCGACACCGACCTCGATTTCTGCCAGTGGTGCGGCGAACCCCTCGACACCGACCCCTCGTGAGCCTCGAGCGTGGAGTAGAAGTTCGCCGAGGTCCTCGGTGACGTATGGGCTACGCCTGTCCGGTCTGTGAGACGCCCCAGGCCGACGCGCACCACCTGGCCAACCACCTCGCGTTCACCGCGTTGCTCGGTGACGACGACCACGAGGCCTGGCTCGACGAGCACACGCCCGGCTGGGACGAGGCGGGCGAGGACGAACTCGCCGAGCGGGTGGTCGAGGCGGCGAAGGAGGTCGAGTTCCCGCAGGTCTTCGAGGACACCACCGACGACGACCACCACGACCACGACGAACCCCGACCCGGCGAGCTCTTCGACGACGAGCCACCGATGGCGGGCAGTCGCGGACCGGGCGGGGGCGACCTCGACGCCGAGACGGCCGAGGCGCTTCGGAAGGCCCGGGAACTGACCCGCGACGACGACGAAAGCGAGTAGTCCCCTCGGGGTTCACTCCCGCCATGCACACCCAGGGACGGTTCTCGCCGGGGACCGCCGACGACGCCCACGAACGCTACGAGGAGCTCGGACCGACCGCCCAGACCGCCGTGCGGGAGGCCGCGACCGCGATGGAGTTCGGAAAGGACGAGTACGACGACCGCGTGACGAGCGAGGTGGTCGAGCGGGTCCGGAACGCGCTGTTCGCGGGTGCGCTCGAAGTCCGGGTCGGAACGCGTGAGGAGTTCGACAACTGGCTGGCGGCACACCCCGACTACGAAACCCACGTCATCGGGAACGAGAACGTCGACCAAGTAGCGTGGCACGCCGCGCCGTTCGCAGAGACGGTGGCGGCGGCGACGTTCGCCAATCGGGAACGCGCCGCGGTCGAGACCCTCCGCCGCCAGGCCTTCGGCCGTATCTACCGCGACTTGTTCTAAACCGACGTTTCGAAATTTTCGCACCCACGGCTGCGGTGGCGCGCGCTCGCGGTCGGTACGAACGATAGTGAGTGCCGACCGCGGACACTGTGCGAGGGATGAGCGACGTGAGTGAACGGAGTGAACGAGCGGAGCGAGTCGGCTGGGGAGGCGTGTGGTCGGCGCGGAGCGGTGCGGTTGCGGTTCTCACTTGAAACGGGAGTTCTCGTTAGCGCTTCACCGGTCGTCCCACTCACGATCCGAGCGGACCAGAACGTCGAAGATCGCCGACGAATAGCTACGTCGAAAGCCGATCCTGGTTCACGCGGTAGATGGTCACCGCGTCCCACTGCTTTGCGACGCTGACGCCGTCGAGGCCGCTGAAGTCCACGTCGCCGTAGGCGAGGCGTTCGTTCGGGCCGACGTAGATGTAGCGGACGTCGTACGCGTCGAGGAGTTGGGCCCGCTGTGTCGGCGAGCCCTCGTAGATGGTCCGGACGTCGTCGACCCGTTCGAAGTAGGCCGCCTCGCCGCGGTAGCCGACCTCGTGGTCCCAGCCGACGACCGTGGGGACGCCGGTGAGGCTCGACGGCGCGTTGACCCAGTGGTAGTCCGTGAGCGCCTCCTCGTCGTTGCAGTAACAGGAGGGCACCGAGACGATGGTCGGCTGACCCGAACGGGCGTCGAGCCACTCGATCGCGCCGGCCTCCTCGGGGTGGGTGGTAGAGACGAACGCCAGCGCGTCGATCGTCGGGTCGTCGACCTGCGAGACGCCCTCGGTGCTCGTGAAGTGATCAGTGAGCGCGAACGCGCCGTAGACCGACGCCAGGACGACGACGAGGCCGACCAGAACGCGACCGGCGAGCCGCCAGCGCCCCGTCAGCGCCTCGCGGGCGGCCGTCGCGTCCGGGCGGTGGGCGTCGACGAGCCACGCGCCCACCGCACCCGCCGCGACCGCGAACAGCACCCAGACCTGGGCGTAGGTCTTGAAGACGGTGTTGAGCCGGCCCGGCCCCGCGTTGCCCTGGATGTAGACGAACTCCACGAGCAGGAGGATGCCCACCCCGCCCACGATCAGGACCGTCTCGAAGCCGACCGCGGGGAGCGGGTCGGTGCCGGTCCGGACGCCGCCGTCGGACTCCGTCGGCCGGCGGTCGCTCACGGCGGTGGACGAGGGGGCTCGGCCGGTGTCGTGTCGATGGACGAGCACCAACCAGCCGACGACGAGGAGCGGGGCGAGAACCGCGAGCGCGGCGGCGTCGGCGAGCCACGCCACCGCGACCAGCCCGACGATGGCGACGAGCACGGCTTGCGTGGTGGCCGTATCGAGCAGCCGTCGCCCACGGTCGAGGAGGTAGGGGACGAACAGCGCGAGGAACGCGCCGTGGACGAGGAGGAGCGCGCCGAGCGGGCTGCGGTCCGGGAGGAACGCGACCGCGCGGCCGCTGGCGGAGTCGAGCCAGAACGGGATCGACCACGCGATGCCGACGACGAGGACGACGGCCGCGACGACGAGCGCGACACCGGTCCGAAGGGCCTCGCGTTCGATCCGCGACCCGCCCGCGGGAAGCCGGTCGCCGACCCGCGGGAACAGGGTTCGGGGGTCGCTATCGGCGAACGTCATCGCGAGCCAACCGACCCCGACCGAGGCGGGGAAGCTCCAGGTGTTGACCACCGTGAGGAGGCCCACTATCGGGGGCACGGCACCGAAGACGAGGACCCGCCGTCGGCGGAACGCGGCTTCGGGGGTGCGGTAGTAGGCGAACCAGCACGCGGCGGCGAGCAACAGGAACGGCGTGCTCATCATGTGGGCGTGGAGGTCGCCGTTGAGCCACGCGAACAGCGGGAACTCGTTGATCGCGCCCGGTATCACCCGGCTCGCGTCCCAGTAGCTGAACGCGCCGGGCGACGCCGCGAGCCCGGCGAGTTCGACCTCCAGTCGAGCAGCGATGGCCCGTGCGAATCCGTCGGGCAGGACGAGCAACACGGCGCGACCGGGGGTTTCGAGGTTGCTCGCGAAGCCGACGAAGAAGGCCGCGAGCGCGCCCGCGACCGGGGCCGACCGACCGCGGGCCGCCGCGACCGCCCCCGCGAGACCGTAGGCCGCCGTCACGACCATCCCGAAGAAGCCCGCGAGCGCGAGGTTGTAGGCGTAGCGTGCGGGGGTGACCGTGACCTTCATCAGCAGCGCCGTCAGCAGGTGGCCGCCGTAGTAGTACTGGACGGGTTCGCCCGCGAACCAGAAGTCCTCGGGCGGAAGTGCCTGGCTCCGAAGCAGTGACTTGAGCAACCCGAAATCCAGGAACTTCTCGCCGCCGCTCGGGTGCACCGCGGGGTCGACGGCTCGAAGGGCCACCACGAACAGGAACGCGAGCGTGAAGACGACCACCGGCCCGACGAACCGGTCGAGTTCGAAGTCGGTACGGTCGAGGCCGCGAAGCGAGAGCGCCGAGAGACCGATGAGAACGAGGAGGCCGGCGACGAGCCCCGCGTCGAGCGAGAGGTGGCCGATCCAGTAGGCCACGACGCCGACGACGGTGAGCGAGAGCGGGATCGAGAGCGTCGCCCCGCGGTCGGGGAACCCACGGAAGAGGCGGGCGGCGAGCGGGAGGGCGACGACCCCGAGACCGAGGAAGACGACGAGCCAGAGCGCCACCGGACCGTACTCCATAGCGACACCGGGGAACCGGCGTATATCCGTCTTGTGGGATTCGGTCGTCCCCCGTTTCGAACCCCTTTTACCCGCGCCGTCGGTGCCTCCTGCATGCAGCGGTCCGTCGGGGTCGTCGTGCCGGCCTACCGGCCCGACGTCGAGCGACTCGTCGAGTACGTCGACGCGATAGCCGACCGGCTCTCGCCGGCGACGATCCGGATCGAACTCGACGCCCCGCGCTCGGGCGTCGTCGCGGCGCTCGCCGACACGCCCGCGACCGTCGCCACGGCTCCCTACCGCCGTGGGAAGGGGCGGGCGATCACCGACGGGTTCGAGGCGCTCGACACCGACGTGCTCGCGTTCGCCGACGACGACGGGAGCACGCCCGCGGACTCGTTCGCGGCGGTGGTTCGCCCGGTCGAGGGGGACGAGGCCGACCTCGCGGTCGGCTCGCGCCGCCATCCGGACTCGCCGATGGGCCACCACCGGACGTTCGGCCGGCGGCGGCTGGGCGACGCGTTCGCGTGGCTCGCCCGCCGCCTGGTCGATCCGAGCCTCTACGACTACCAGTGCGGCGCGAAGGCCGTCTCACGGGCGGCGTGGAACGAACTCCGCGAGCACCTCTACGAACCGGGTTTCGCCTGGGACGTCGAACTCGTCGCGATCGCGGGCGCGCTCGACCAGCGCGTCGTCGAGGTCCCGGTGGAGTGGCACGACCAGCCCGACTCGACGGTCTCGCCGCTCGGAACGTCGCTCGCGCTCGCCCGCGGCGTGCTCGCCGCGCGGCATCGCGCGGGCCTGATCCACGAGAGTCGACTCCACGGCGCGATCGACGCCCGCCGGACCGAGCAGTCGACGCTCGTCGAAACCCACGGGCCGGACCGGCCATGACCCGCCGGGAGTCGCGTTCGTGAGCCCGTCCGGGCCGCTGACCGCCCTCCGAGCACGGCTCGCCGGCGGCGGTCGGTTCTCCCAGCGCGCCCTCGCGTTGCTGTCGGCGGTGCGGTTCGGGAAGTACGCCTCCGTCGGAGCCGTGGGGATGGTCTTCGACGTCACGACCTCGACGGCCCTCCGCGAGCTCGGGGTGTTCCCCGAGCTCGCGGTCTTCGTCGGCATCGAGGTCTCCATCGTCGTGATGTTCCTGCTGAACGACGTCTGGACGTTCTCGGGCGAGCAGACGACCGGTGGCCTCGCACGCCTCCGACGGCTGGTGCTCTCGAACATCGTCCGCACCGGCGGGATCGTCGTCCAGCTCGCGACCTTCCACGTGCTCTATCGGGTCGTCGCGCTCCAGTTCACCCTGCTCGGGGTCGACGGCTGGTTCGTGGTCTCGAAGCTCGGCGGGATCGGGCTCGGGATGGTCATCAACTACGTCGCCGAGAGCCTGTTCACGTGGCGTGTTCACAGGGGGAGTGACGACGATTGAATCACAACCCTTAACCAGCAAACTCGGTTACGAAGAGGTAGCGGGATAGGATAGCCAGGAGATTCCGGCGGGCTCATAACCCGCAGACCGGTAGTTCAAATCTACCTCCCGCTATCCCACCTTTTGCTGCGCTCGTTCACTTCGTTCACTCGCTGGCAAAATGTGGATCAAAAGCCAGCGTCACCCCCTCCGCTTCGCTCCGGGGGTTCCTCGGCCCGCTCGCTCACTGCGTTCGCTCGCGGTACAAATCCTGAGACCTCCGCTACCGCACAGCACCGCACCCGCCGAAGCCCTCGCGCCCTCCGGGCGCTCGCCCTTCATCCACCAGGAGATCACAGCTCTCCTGAGCTCGGCTCGCTGGCGCTCGCCGAGACGCCAGGACCGCACCGGCACCGCGACCGCACTGCGGCCACAGCCCCATCGCCACTATCCTTCTAGTTCGGTTGAGTAGTCCGTCAGGCCGACGCGTCGACATCCAACTCGTCGAGCAGGGTCTCGGCGGCCGCGGCCGACGACCCGGGCCCACGCGCCGTGACGAGGTCGCCGTCGACGGTCACGCTGGTGTCGGCATCGAGTTCGGCATCCCAGTTCCCGCCGGCGGCTTTGACCTCCTCTTCGACCCAGTAGGGGAGTTTCCGACCGTCTGGCATCCGGTCCTGATCGTCGACGATGCCCTCTTCCCACTCGTTCGGGAAGCCGGTCACGTCGCGGCCGTCGACGACGTACCGGCCGTCGTCGTCGTGGGCGAAGCCGAGTAGCCCGACCGCGTGACAGACCACCAGCGCCGTCCCGTCCTCGCCGGCGACCGCGTTCGCGAGCAGGTCGCGGGCGTGGCGGTCCTGGTTGACGTCCCACGCCGTGCCGTGGCCGCCGGGGAACACTACGACGTCGTAGTCGGCGGCGTCGACCGAGGCTATTGGACTCGGGTCGTTGAGCCGCTCGTCGGTCTCGTCGACCTCCCGGACCCACGCCGCGGTCTCCTCGCCGACCTCGTCCGGGTCGGCCGAGCGCTCGTCCATGACCGGTGGATCGCCGCTGGGTGTCGCCACCGTCACCTCGACGCCCGCGTCGGCGAGCGTGGTGAGCGGCTCGATACATTCCTCGCCCCAGTAGCCCTCCTCGCTGACGACGAACAGTGCGGTTGTCATCGCTATTGGCTACTCGTTCCGGACCGAAAAGCCCCGTGCCACGCCGTCGAGAGAGGGCTATCCGTCGCCCTGCGGGTCGACGATGACGACCTCGCCGTCCTCGACGTCGACGTTGATCAGCGTCTTCACGTCGTACTGGCCGTCCTCGAGTTCGTTGCCGCCGCCGACCTTCTTGATCACCGCGACGACGTCGGCGACCTCCGCGCCGATCTCCTCCAGCGCGCCGGTGATGCCCCGGAGGGTGCCGCCGGTCGAGAGGACGTCGTCGAGCAGGAGGACCTTGTCGCCCGGGTCGACGTCGTTGACGTACATCTCGTTCTCGGAGTAGCCCGTGACCTGCGAGAGCGCGACCTCGCCCTCAAGCCCGTACTGGCGCTTTCGAACCACGACCAGCGGGATGTCGGTCATCAGCGAGACCGCCGTCGAGAGGTGGATCCCCATCGCCGCGGGGGTGACGATCTTGTCGACGTCGACGTCGGCCTTCCGGATGATCTTGATCACGATCTCACGGAGGAGGCTCGGTTCGAGCATCGGGACGCCGTCGCTGATCGGGTGGACGAAGTAGTGATAGCCGTCCTTTTCGATGATGGGTGCCTCACGCAACGACTCCGCGAGCTGATCCATGCTCCGGGTATAGCCAGTCGTCGCTAAAGCCTGACGGTCCGCCCGGCGAACCCCCCCGGAGAACCGCTCGATGCGCCCGAGGCCGTCGGGAGGAGACGACTCACGAATGTTACTCGATTGATCACAATAAACATATATCTCAGGGCGTTTTGGTTCGAATATGTCCTCGGCGGAGGATGGGACGGAGCCGATTCACGTGCTCCACGTCGACGACGAACCGGGGTTTTGTGAACTGGTCGAGCTGTTTCTCGAACGTGAGCTCGACGCGATCGACGTGGTGACGGCGGCGAGCGCCGAAGCGGGGCTCGAATGGCTCGACGCGACCGACGAGCCCGTCGACTGTGTCGTGAGCGATTACGATATGCCGACGATGAACGGGCTCGAACTCCTCGAACGCGTTCGGGAGTCGAACCCGGACCTCCCGTTCGTGTTGTTCACCGGGCGCGGCAGCGAGGAGATCGCGAGCGAAGCCATCACCGCCGGCGTCAGCGAGTACGTGGAGAAACAACACGGCACCGAACAGTACACCCTCCTCGCCAACCGTATCGACAACCTCGTCGCCGGGTACCGCGCCGAGCGCGAACTCGAAGCCACCAACGAACGGCTTCGAAAACTCTACGCCGGGATCACCGATGCGATCTTCGCCCTCGACACCGAACGACGATTCACCCACGTCAACGAGCGTGCCGAGGAACTCCTCGGCCAGTCCGAGGAGGAACTGCTCGGCGAGTTGGTCGAAGAGGAGTTCTCGGTACTCGCCGGCACCAAGTTCGAGACGGAGAGCATACGGGCCTATCGCGAGGACGAACCCGTCGAGTTCGAGGAGTACTACCCGCCGCGCGACGCGTGGCATCGGGTCCGTGCGGTACCGACCGGGGACGGGCTGACGGTCCACGTTAGCGACGTCACCGAGCGACGGACACGCGAGCAACCCGTACAGCGCCAGCGATAGGCTCCGGCGCACGATCGACCGAGCGGGAGCTTTTTGCGCCGAGCGTCCCAACCCGCGCTATGGCACAAACGACCGAGCGGTACGGCGACTGGCCGCTCAAGCGGCTGATGACCGAGGTGGTCGGTTCGGGCCACAAATCCGCCGACGACATGACCCGGGAACAGGCGCGCGAGGCCTTCTCCCGAATCCTCGACGGCGAACCCGACAACACCACCCTCGGGGCGTTCTGGCTCGCGAACCGCTGGAAGCGCAACACGCCCGAGGAGCTCGCGGCCTACATCGACGTGATGGCCGAGGACTCCGTGGAATTCGCCGCGCCGGAGTGTGACCCCGTGGACTGCGGGGCGAACTACGACGGAAAGGGTCGCTCCGCGATCCTCGGGGTCGGTGCGGGTCTCGTGGCCGCCGCCGCCGGCACACCGGTCGTCACCCACTCCGGCGACCGCGTCCCGACCCAGAAGCAGGACGCCTACAAACACGTCCTCGACGAACTCGACGTTCGAACGGACCTCGCACCCCAGGAGAGCGCCGAGATGGTCGACGAGACGGGCTTCGGGTTCTACTACCAGCCGAACTTCAACCCCGGTATCGACGACATCTCGGAGCGGCGCGCGATGATGGGCGTCCGGACGTTCGTCAACACCATCGAGACCCTCGCGAACCCCGCGAAGGCGAGTGTGCATCTCGGGAGCTTCTACCACCTCCCCTACGCCAAACGCATCATCGACACCTTCGCCGCGAGCGAGCGCTACGAGGTCCCCCGGGTCGTGATGTTCCAGGGGATGGAGGGCTACGACGACATCCGCCCCGGTTCGACGACGGTCGCGGTCGGAGAGGACGGCGAACTCGACGACTTCGAGATCAAGACCGCCGAGTACGGCATGGACTTCGACGCCGACGACCTCGGGGTCGACGACGTGGCCGCCGACTCCGCGACCATCACCGAGGAGGTCGTCTCGGGCGAACGTGAGGACCGCTTCACCGACGCGGTCGCGCTCAACGGCGCGTTCCGGATCTACGCCCGCGAGGACTGCGAGTCGCTCGACGAGGGGCTCTCGACCGCGCGCGAGGTCATCGCCGACGGGAGCGCTGCGGGCGTCCTCGACGACCTCCGGGCCTTCTGAGTCGTCGACCGAGCGCCTCGATACCCGAAGTCGGCAGGGTTTTCCGCCGCGCGGTGTTTCCCCGAGGCATGACGAACGCGACCCTGCACACGAACCGCGGCGACATCGAGGTCGAACTCCACGACGAGCGCGCGCCGCGAACCGTCGAGAACTTCGTCGGGCTCGCGACCGGCGAGCAGGAGTGGGAGGACGACGGCGAGACGGTCGAGGAGCCGCTCTACGACGACGTGGCCTTCCATCGAGTGATCGAGGGCTTCATGATCCAAGGCGGGGACCCCGACGAGACCGGTCGCGGCGGCCCGGGCTACAGTTTCGACGACGAGTTCCACGACGAGCTGCGCCACGACTCGGCGGGGACCCTCTCGATGGCGAACTCAGGGCCCGACACCAACGGCTCGCAGTTCTTCATCACGCTCGACGCCCAGCCCCACCTCGACGACCGCCACGCGGTGTTCGGCCAGGTCACCGACGGGATGGACGTCGTCCGCGAGATCGGCACGGTCGACACCAACGCGAACGACCAGCCCCAAGAAGAGGTCGTCCTCGAATCCGTCGAAGTCCACGACTGAGTTCGCCACTCGAAAACCGACAGACGAAACCTCACGGAGTTCTTTCACTACGTATGCCCGACGAACCCGTCGACCCCAGCGACATCGGCGAGCACGACGCGCCGCCAATCGCAGAGAAACCCTACAAGATCATCTTCGAGGCCAACAAGTGCATCGCGGCCGGCAAGTGCGCCGAGGTCTCCGAGAACTGGACGATGAACATCACCTCCGGGATCGCCCAGCCCGAATCCTACTTCATCGACGAGGCGGCCCTCGACGACAACATCCGGGCGGCGGAAGTCTGCCCCGCGAAGAAGGATCGGGGTGTGATCCACGTCGTCGACCGCCGGACGAACGAGGAGATCGCGCCCGACCCCGCGGGCGACGGTTCGCTCTCGGTCGATTGGTAAGAGAAAGACAACCGAAACGGGTTTTCGCGCGCGGACGAACTCCACACTGCGCGAGGGTGGCCGAGTCTGGCCAAAGGCGGCGGGCTTAAGACCCGCTCTCTTAGGAGTTCGTGCGTTCAAATCGCATCCCTCGCACTCCACGGTCACGAGTTCTCGACCACGAATTCGATCCGGAGCACCCGGAACTACTTAGTCGCCGTCGGGCGAATCCGCGCGCATGTCAGTACCGAGCGTGACGTTGCCGAGCGGCGACGAGATGCCGATGGTGGGCGTGGGCACCTGGGACATCGACGGCGAGACGGTCCAGGAGTCCGTCCGTGCCGGGCTCGACGGAGTCTACACCCACGTCGACACCGCCGAGGGCTACCGGAACGAGAGCGAGATCGGTGACGTGCTCGCGGAGTACGACCGCGAGGACCTCTTTCTCACCTCGAAGGTACTCCCGTCGAATCTCGACTACGACTCCGTAATCGAATCGTGTGAAGAGTCGCTCGACAGATTGGGCACCGACTACTTGGACCTCTATCTCATCCACTGGCCGAACCCCGCCATCTCCCTGCGCGAGACCCTGAACGCGATGGAGACGCTCCACGACGAGGGGAAGATCGAGAACGTGGGCGTCTCGAACTTCAGCGCCTACCAGCTCAGCAACGCCCTCCACATCGCGGACGTGCCGATCGCCCTCAACCAGGTCGAGTNCTTCAGCGCCTACCAGCTCAGCAACGCCCTCCACATCGCGGACGTGCCGATCGCCCTCAACCAGGTCGAGTTCCACCCCTGGTTCCAGCGGCCCGACCTCGTCGAGTACTGCCGGGAGAACGACGTGGTCGTCGAGGCCGCGGCACCGCTCGCCCGGACCGACATCCTCGGCGACGATACCGTCGAGGACATCGCCGAGAACTACGACAAGACGCCCGCACAGGTCGTCCTCCGGTGGGCGGTCGAGGAGGACGTGGTCGTGATCCCGAAGTCCACTTCGGCGGACCACATCGAGTCGAACGGCCGACTCTTCGACTGGGAGCTCGATTCGGACGACCACGAGCGCCTGAACGAGATCGACCGCGACCAGCCCGTCTACGACACCCCCGCGAAGGACTGGACCGGCGACGTCTACGGGATCTCGGAGTAACTCCGAGCGGGGTCGTGGTCGTCGGGGGTCGTCGCTACCGGAGCGACGATTTTATCACGATTCCCCATGTCTGTCCGACCAATGGCTTCCACACTCCTCGTCGAGAACGTCGCCGACCAGGTCGTCACCGCCGCCCGTACCGCGACCGGCGACCGCCTCCGGTCGGTGACCTACTTCACCCGCACCGACTACGACCAGCTCTACCTCCGCGAGGACCTCGAACGCGACGCCGACGTGATGAGCTTCATCGGCCACGAGTGGCACGACTTCAAGAACACCCGCGACGCCTACCGGAGCTCCGAACTCGGGGCCTACCGCCACACCATCCGGGTGTTCGAGAACGGCTACCTCCTCCGGATCACCACCGACCGCGACGGGGTGTTCGTCACGACCGACGGACTCACGATGAGTGACTTCGAGGCGGTCGCGAGCGCGGTCGTTGCCGTGCTCGAAGACCGCTGACGACGCGCTTTTGCCGCCGACCGCCGAACGCGGGGTATGACCGAGACACACGACGCGTTCGCGACTCACGACGCCTACGAGCGCGACGGCGAGTGGTACGAACTGACGACGACGCCGTTCGACGCCCGGGCCGCCCCCGCCAGCGACGGCTACCGGGTACAGGTCATCGTCCCGACGCTCGACGGCGCGACCGAGGAACCGGTCGAGGACGTCCTCGAAGACGGCTGGTTCGAGACGTTCCGCCTCCGGCTCGACGACGCCGACGGCGCGACGCGCGCCGACGTATCGGTTCCCGAGCCGACCGTCGAGCGCGACGACGGCCTCGCGGTCGTCGAGTTCACGTTCGACCACGAGGAGCCGCGGGTGGCCGCCGGGACGGCGAAGGTGCTCGCCGAGTACGTCGAAGGGACCTACGTCGAGGGGATCGTCCCGGGCTTTTCGTACCTGCCGCCCGTCGCGGGGTTGCTCGCGCGCGCCCGAACGCAGGGGGACAGCGAGGGCGAGGGCGACCGCGGCCCGATGCCGCTCTAGGCGGACGCGCGCTCGCCGACGATGACCTGACGGACGTCGCCGAGCACGTCGAAGTCCGCGAGCGCGACGAGACGGTCACCGAGTTCGAGCGAGTCGTCCTCGCGGGGCAACCCCATCGGCTCGTCGGCCTTGCCGAACGCGAGGAGGTCGGCGTCGCCGGGGAGTTCGAGCTCGCTCATGGTGTAGCCGAGCATCGGCGAGTCGTCGGTGACGGTGAACTCCACCAGCTGCAGGTTCTGGGCGATGTCGGCGATCGCGCGGATCGAGCCGCCGACGAGGGCGTTCTTCGCGCCGATCGCGCCGAGGCGCTCGGGGTAGACCACCTCGTCGACGTCGCTGGCGTACTTCCGGTAGATGTCCTGATAGTAGTCGTCGTCCGAGCGCATCACGGTGCGACAGCCGTGGGCTTTGGCGATCATACAGGCGACGAAGTTGGTGGTGAGGTCGCCGGTGAGCGCGCCGAGCGCGTCGGCCTCTTCCAACCCCGCCTCCAGTAAGTCCTCCTCGCGCGAGCCGTCGCCGTCGACGACGTCGACGATCTCGAGACGGTCGCCCCAGAGCCCCTGGAGGCGTTCGGGGTCGTTGTCGATCACGGTCGCCCCGTGGCCCTCGTCGGCGAGCACCCTCGCGGTTCGGAGTCCGACCCGGCCAGCGCCCACGATGACGAATTGCATATCTCCTCTTATACCGAGGACGGTCAATAGCTTTACTCACCGGGTCGGTCCGCGACGACGTCCGGGCGCGGTCATCCGGCCGACCGCCATCGTCCGCTTTCGACATCCGGAAGGTGATTCGGACCACAGGGACGGCATGGTCTCGGTCGTCGACCTCGTCGGTTTGTCGGTCGTGGTACTTGTCAACACCGGCATCGCGGCGGTCGGTACTCGCCTCCTCCGGGTCACGCTCGCCACCTGGTGGGGCGTCGCGGTCTACGGGCTCGTGCTCGTCCCCGCCGTCGAGACGGCGGTGGCGCTCGTCCTCACCGGCCCGGTCGGTCTCGGGCCGAACCTCGGCACCCCGACCGCCGTGATGGCCCTCGTGGTCGCGCTGCCGTTCGCGCTCGGGGTGGCCATCGACTTCTTCTGGATGCCCGCGCCCGACGAGGTCGACCTCCCCGACGGCTTCGACGGCTGAAGGGGTCAGCCGAGCAACGAGACACAGCCCGCAGCGACGATTCGCGCCACCTCGACCACCTCGTCGGTGTAGACGAACTCGCCGGCCCCGTGGATGTTCTCGCCGTCGGGACCGACGATCACCGTCGGAAGGCCCGCCCGGTGGCCGAAGTAGTTGAAGTCGCCGACGCTCGAGAAGTAGCCGATGGCCGGGTCGGTGCCGGTGACCGCCTCGACGCCGGCCGTGAGCGCGCCCACGAGCGGTTCGTCCGGGTCGGTGACGTACGGCCCGTAGCGAACGTCCGGCGCGGGTGCCTCCCGAAGTTCGACCTCGACGGCGGACTCCAGCCCGAGGTCGTCGATCAACTCCTCGGCGTCGGCCCGGACCACGTCCTCGGTCTCGCCGACGACGACGTGGCGGTCGACCAGCAACCGACAGGATTCCGGTACCGAGAGGGTCTCGCCGCCGCCGTCGATCTGCAGGGGGCAGACCGAGCCGTCGCCGAGTTTCCCGTGCGACCCGACCGTCAGGTCCTCGAACGCGGCCGCCAGCCGCCCCGCGTCCGCCACGGCGTTGACCCCTTTCTCGGGCTGTGAGCCGTGCGCGGCCCGCCCCGTGACCGAGACGTCGTAGAGGAAGCGTCCGCGCGCGCCGAGCAGGAGCGCTGGGTTCTCGATCTCCTCCTGGGCGAGGACCGGACCGGGTTCGGTGACGACCGCGGCGTCGCAGTCGTCGGTGATCCCGTCGCGGAGCAACTGGTTCGCGCCGAGACCGTAGGGGCCCTCCTCGTCGACGACGGCGCTGAAGAGGACGTTTCCCTGCAGGTCGGCGTCGGCGAGCGCGTCGAAGGCGACCATGATCCCCGCGAGACCGCCCTTCATGTCGCACGCGCCCTGGCCGTAGAGCTTGCCGTCCTCGACCCGTCCCGAGAGCGGGTCCTCGTCCCACGCCTCGACGAGCTCGACGGTGTCCATGTGGGCGTTCAGGAGGAGCGTCGGCGCGTCGGGATCCGTACCGTCGAGTCGTGCGAGGACGTTGTTCCCCTCGAAGTCCGTGATGTCGGGTTCGCTCACGGGGTGGCGTTCGGGGTCGAGGTTTCGGGAGTCGAGCCAGTCGAAGACGAACTCGGTGATCGCGTCCTCCTCGAAGTACGGGCTTCGAATCCGGACGAGATCCCGAAGCAGGTCGATCGTTGCCTCGGGGTCGATGCGCTCCGTGACGGTTCGAATGGCTTCTTCGTCGGTAACGTCGTGGTCGGCGGTGTCGTGGTTGGGAGCGGAGTCAGTCATCGGCGGTCGTCTCCTGGATATCCGGGTCGTACTCGGCGGATGGAACCCCCGGAAGGGTGTCGAGGATCGCGCCCACGTCGGTGCCGGCCTGGCGACCCCGGTACCAGTAGACCCCGAAGACGACGAGGCCGACGAGTATCCACGGGACGTAGATCGTGAGCGAACCCTGGTAGGCCTGGGTGAGCAGCGCGAACGCGCCGAGCGCACCCACGGCTCCCGAGAGGTAGAGGCCACCGCCGAGGTCGAAGCCCGCCCGTTCGATCACGTCGGGTCGGGCGAGGCGCGCGTACAGCAACGTCACCGAGACCGCGAAGTACGCGATGAGGTAGCTGAAGGTCGCGATCTTGATGGCCTGGTCGAGCCCGGCCGAGAAGAACGTCAGCGCCGAGGAGACGACGTAGAGGGTGAGGAGGGACCAGTGAGGCGAGCCGAAGCGATCGTTCACGGCCGAGAACCACCGCGGGAACACCTCGTCCCAGGACCACGAGTACGGCATCTTGATGCCCGCCGCCATCACCGCGTTCACGCTCGATGCCGTCGCGAGCAGCCCACCGATGGCGACGATCGCCGAGCCGTTCGGCCCGAGGAACGTCTCGGCGGCGTCGGCGAGCGGGCGCGCCGAGTCGGCGAGGGTAGTGTAATCCGCGACGACGCCATAGATGACCGCCGCGGTCCAGATGTAGATCAGGGTGAGGATCACGGTGCCGCCGACCATCGACAGGGGGAGGTTTCGTGAGGGGTTCTTGACCTCCGCACCCATCTGGCCCGCGACCGCGATGCCGATGTAGGCGTAGAACAGCGGGACAGCGGCTGCGAGGAAGCCGTCCGCACCGCCCGTGAAGAACGGCTGGTAGTTCGCGGTCTCGATCTGGAACGTCCCGGGGATCACGAGCACGAGGATCGAGACCACGAGCAGCCCGAAGATGACGTTCTGGGCGATGCTGTAGCCGCGCGACCCGACGAGGTTGACGAGGAAGAGCACCGTGAGCAGCCCGAACCCGACGAGCGCGACCTCGCTCTCGCCGGCGATGAGGTCGGGGAAGAACACCTGGAGGTAGCTCCCGAAGCCGATCGCGAGCACCGCGTCGGCGGCCATGTAGCCGAGCCACTTCGACCACGTCACCAGAAAGCCCGGCAAGCGGCTCCCGAGCGTCCGCGAGACGTAGGCGTACGACCCCGCGGCCCCCGGAAAGACGGTCGCCATCCAGCTGTAGTTGATCGCGATGGCGGTCGCGAGCAGCCCCGCGACCACCACCACGAGGATCACGCTCGGGCCGGTGGTCGAACTCGCGGTGCCGAGCGTGACGAACAGCCCCGCGCCGAGCGTGCCCGCGACCACCGTGCTCATCGCGCCGAGCGGGCCGATGTCGCGCGAGAGGCTCCGGTCGTCGTTCCCACCGCTCTGTGTCATACGATACCACGATAGTGTGGGGATATAACACGACCCCCTTCCATGAGAGGGTCAGCGCCCGAGGAGTTTGGCCTCGGCCTTCCGGAGGTGTTCGAGCAGGGTTGCCTTCGAGATATCGAGCTCGACCGCGAGGTCGGCGGCGCTCACGTCGCGCGGCCACGTGTAGTAGTCCCGGCGGCGCGCGAGGTCGAATACCTCGCGCTGGCGTTCGGAGAGGTCGCCGAGCGGCAGGACGCCGGTGGCGCTGTAGGCGACGGCGATGTCCTCGATGCGGATTTCGGCCCCCATCTCCTCGCGAACGGCGGCGATCCGCTCGGCGACCGTCTCCCGGTCCGCGTCCACGAGCACCGTCCAGTACTCCCGGCCGTGGTGCATTCTGACGGGTTCGTCGGGGATGAACCCGCGCGAGACGAGCGCGTCGTTGATCGAGTTTTCGATGCCGTAGCGCACCACGATCCCCCGGCTCGCGTTCCCCGGAACGGGTTCGTCGACGCCGTGGAGCCCGGCGGTGACGTGTGCGCCGTCGGTCTCCCAGACGGAGTCGGTGAGGGAGGAGGCCCGTATCGCCTCGACCAGCGCCTCGGTCTCGGCGTCGGTCTCGCCGTAGACGGTGAACCGGCCGGTCGCCGACCCGTCGATGGTGTAGACGCCGTGCCCGAGGAGGCCGGCCTCCCTGTCCTCGGTGACCACGAGCGTCCAGCAGTCGGGGTGCCAGATATCGAGGGTCACCCGCAGACCCGTCCCCTCCCGAGGCGTCATCGGGCCCGGTAGGACGACGAACCGCAAAAGCCGTTCGGCGACCGGGAGCCGCCGATCCGAGCGTATATCGTCTCACGGACGGTGTTCCCCCCAATGGCACGGCTCGCGCGGATCTCGCTCTACCCGATCAAGTCGCTGGACCCGATCACGGTCCCCGGAGCCGAGGTCGGCGAGAGCGGCGCGCTCGACGGCGACCGTCGGTACGCGATGACGGACGCAGGGGGCGAGTACGTCAACGGCAAACGAACCCCCGCCGTCCATCGGCTTCGGACGTCGTTCGACCGCGCGGCGAACGAGGTGGTGGTGCGGAAAGAGGGTGGCTCCGACGCCCATCGGTTCGACATCGACGCCGACCGTGACCGGTTGGTAGCGTATCTCAGCGATCACTTCGGGCTCGACGCCCGGCTCGCCGACGCCGACGGCGGGAGCTATCCCGACGACACCACCCTCGCCGGACCGACGGTGATCTCCACCGCGACCATCGAAGCGGTCGCGTCGTGGTACCCCGGCCTCACGGCGGAGAACGTCCGCCGTCGGTTCCGCGCGAACCTCGAGGTCGACGGCGTGCCGGCGTTCTGGGAGGACAGGCTGGTGGGCGACCACGACCACGGGGTCGCGTTCGCGGTCGGCGACGTCACGTTCACGGGGGTCAACCCCTGCCAGCGCTGCGTCGTCCCGAGCCGGGATCCCTACACCGGCGAGGAGAGCCCGACGTTCAGAACGACGTTCATCGAACGGCGCGAGGAGACGCTTCCCGACTGGGTGGACACCACACGGTTCGACCACTACTTCCGGTTGATGGTGAACACGACCGTGTCGCCCGCCGAACGCGGCGGCGAGGTTCGCGTCGGCGACGACGTTCGAATTAGTGGCGAGGAACGGCTGTAACCCGATTTCATCGTTCGGTGTCCACCATGAAAGCGGTCCGGAGTCGGGCTGGGCTATCGCCGCTCTCGTGACGACTCGCGGGGTATCACGAGGAAACGACCGCCACGACGAGCAGGGTGGTCAGCAGGAGACAGAGCCCGACGAAGACGTACACGAACGGGCCGTACCGCGATGGCGTCCGTTCCTCGACCGGCTGACGCGCTCTCACGACCGGAAACAGCAGCGCGGCCACGCCGGTCACGGCCTGCGACAGCAACCCGGGACCGAGCTCCCAGCCGTTGAAGAAACCGGCCTGGAGAACGAGTACCACCCCGGCATAGACGAAGAGCAGGTCGACGAACCTGGCGGGATGCATATCGCGACATCTGACAGCGATCGTATAAACATTGGGTGCCCTCGGGATCGTGAGACGAAAGCGGCCCACCGACGGCCGAGGGGTCTCGCCGACCCACACAAACGTTATTCACCGCGACGACCCATATCGAGGACGGATGTGCATCTACTGTAGCTACGACATGGAGGGCTGGTCGAAGCTCCTCGAGTACGACGAGGTCTACCAGAACGTGACGAGGCGCGAGCGCGAGGCGGAGTCGAACTACGGCTTCAACGAGTCGTGGGACGAGCTCCGCGAGCAGGTCTCGTAGCGCTCAGTTCCCCTACGCCGTCGGGAACGGGTCGGTGAACGAGTCGGCAGGCCCCTCGTCGGCGACGAGACAGTCGTCGAGCGCCGAGACGATTTCGTCTTCCCTCATCCCGGTGCCGATGAACACCAGCCGGGTTCGTCGGTCGTCGTCCGCGCGCCAGGTCCCGATCGGCCCCGCCTGGACGGAGGGGCCAGCCTGGTTGAGCCCCATCACGTCCTCGCGGCCCGCGAGCCGGAAGACGCCCTTCGCGCGCACCACGCCCTCGTCCCAGGCGTCGAGCCACGCGTCGAGCCGCTCGGGGTGGAAGGGCCGCTCGCGTTCGTAGACGAACGACGAGACGCCGTGCTGTTCGGCCGCCGATTCGCCCTCGTGGTCGTGGTCGTGGCCCGCGAGCGCGCGCTTCCAGCCCGCCGACCGGGTCGCGGCCTCGAAGTCGAACAGCTCGGTATCGAGCACCCGTTCGGGCTCGATGTCGGAGTGGGTGGTCCGGACGACCTCGGCACGGGGCTGGAGGGTTCGAAGGGTCGCCTCGATCGAGTTCAGCTGCTCGTCGGGCACGAGGTCGCACTTGTTCAACAGGAGGACGTCACAGAACTCGATCCCCTCGACCAGCACGTCCGCGAGCGGGCGGTCGGTCTCGGGCTCGGCCGAGTCGGGGAGTGACGCGCCGGCGTCGAACTCCTTCCAGAAGCCGTAGGCGTCGAGCACCGTCACCATCGTATCGAGCCGGTAGTACGCCGTTGGGTCGACGTCGCTGTCGTCGGTTCCCTCGGTGAACGTCCGCGCGACCGGGACGGGTTCGCTGATCCCCGAGGACTCGACCACCAGGGCGTCGAACTCCCGCTCCTCGGCCAGCCGGACGACCTCGGTCAGGAGGTCGTCGCGGAGCCGACAGCAGATACAGCCGTTCGAGAGGTCGACGATCCCCGAGTCGTCCGTCGACCGCGAGAGGAGGTCGGCGTCGACGTTGATCTCGCCCATGTCGTTGACGACCACCGCGACCTCGCGGTCGCCGGGGTCGGCGAGCAGCCGGTTGAGGAGCGTGGTCTTGCCCGCGCCGAGCGTGCCGCTCAGTACGGTGACGGGGATCGGGTCGGCGGGTGCCTCGGGCGTCATGGGTCCTTCACGGGTTCGAGCATCAACAGTCTTCAGCCCCGGCCGCACCACACTGCCGTGCGGGGATCCACACCGCTTTGACGGCCCCGCGAAAAGGGAGTCCGTGGCAGGAAGGCTGGTCGCCACGTGGCGGCGGGTGGTCGCGCTCGCGTGGCCCGTGATGGTCTCGCAGGTGCTCCGGACGCTGATGCGCACGGTGGACGTGCTCGTCACCGCGACGTTCTCGCCGGCGGCGGTGGTCGCGGTGGGGCTCGCCGACCTCTACGGTCGGATCCCGCTGCGGATAGGATTGGGCTTCGGGAGCGCCGCGATCGCGCTTTCGAGTCAGGACACCGGCGCGGGTGCCGACGCCAACCGCGCCGAGGCGGTGTCGAGCGCGCTCTGCATGGGCCTGGTCGCGGGCCTGCCGATCGCCGCCGTCGGGGTCGCCTTCGGCGGCCCGCTGATCCGGCTGTTCGGCGCGCGGGGAAGCGTCGTCACGCTCGGGGCGACCTATCTCGGCGTCGTGCTCGCCACCGCGCCCGCCCGCCACGTCTCGCTGGTCGCCGCCCGCGCGCTCCAGGGGACCGGCGACACCCGGACCCCGATGTACGTCACCGGCCTCGTGAACGTCACCAACATCACGGGGTCGGCGGTCTTCGGTCTCGGGTTGTTTGGATTTCAGCAGTACGGCGTGCTCGGGGTCGGCGGCGCGACGGCGGTCTCGAACGTGCTCTCGGCGGGGCTGCTCGTCGCCGCGGTCCGCAGCCCCCGAACCGACCTCCGGCTGGTCCGGCCCGCGGACCCGACCGTCGCCCGCCAGCTCGTCGTCGTCGCCGCCCCGAAGGTCGCCGAGGGGCTCGCCGCCACGGTCGCCGAGTTCCCGTTCAACGCCCTCCTCCTCGGCTTCGGCCGGCCGGTCAACGCGGGCTTCCAGATCGGTCGCCGGGTCTACCAGCAGGTCACGGGCCCGCTCTCGCGGGGCTATCGCACCGCCGCCAGCGTTCTCGTCGGGCAGGCGCTCGGCGACGGCGACCCCGGCGCGGCGCGGTATCGCGGCTGGGCGACGACGGGACTGAGTACGGTGACGGTCGGCATCGTCGGCGTGGCGCTGTTCGTCCTCGCGCCCGACGCGGTCCGGCTGCTCGCGGGCGGGTCGCCCGAGGCGCTCCCCTACGCGACGGGGTTCGCCCGCGTCTATGGGCTCAGCGCCGTCTTCCTCGCCGGCTTCATCGTGCTCTCGGGGGCGCTCTCCGGCGCGAGCGAGACCCGGATCCCGCTGGTCGCCCGCGTCACCGGCGTCTTCGGCGTGCTGGTCGGCGGGACGTGGCTCCTCGGTGTCGAACTCGGCTGGGGCGTACGGGGTGCCTACGTCGCCGTCGCCGGCCGGTACGTCTGGATGACCGCGGTCGTGTTCGTCGGCTTCGCCACCACCCGGTGGGCGAGCCGCGCCGCGGCCATGATGGCCGCACGCGACACCGCCGAGGACTGACGGCCCCCTTTCCCCGTTTTGCCCCTCGAACCCGGTCGGGTTCGATCCCCTGCCGACCCGGCCGGACCGACGATTTCGATGTGTTCATATGTTCCACGCCACTTGCGTGGTGTGTGTTGGCGACCACCGATGACCGGTCACGGAACCGGAGGTGGCGACCGTGGGGCTGACCGCCACCATCCACGTCAGTAGCCCCGACCTCGCGCTCACCCCGACGATCCGGGCGTGCCCCGACGTGACCGTCCGGGTCATCCCGCACTCGACGACCGACGTCGAGACCGGCCTCTTCTTCTTCCTCGTCGAGAACCCAATCGAGCCGTTCGAGGCCGCGCTCGACGACGACCACACGGTCGCGGAGTGGACGCTGGTCGAGGCCGCCGACGCAGGGGCCGTCTATCGGATCCGTCACCCCCCGGAGGCCAAACTCGTCTCGCCGGCGGCGCTCGAACTCGGTGGGCTGATGCTCGACGCCGTGAGCGACGGGCGGGGGTGGGTGGTCCGGGTGCAGTTCACCGACCGGGAGGCCCTCTCCGGGCTCTGGGAGGCCTGCGAGAGCGACGGCATCACCTTCGACCTCCGGCGGCTGTTCCGTCACCAGCCGTGGGGACGCTCGGCACCGACGACGCTGACCGACGCCCAGCGCGACGCGCTGCTCGCGGCCTACGAGAGCGGCTACTTCGACGAACCGCGCGGGATATCGCTGGCCGAACTCGCCGACCGGCTCGGGATCTCCCCGACCGCCGTCGGTGGCCGGGTCCGCCGTGGGACCGCCGAACTCATCGAGGCGGTGCTGGTCGAGGGGGAGTAGTCGACCCGGCGGTGTTCACGGAGGACCAATCCCGACAGCACTCCGTGAATTCTCGCGGACAGGGGGACGGCTCGATTTTCGGCCGGCCTAAACCAAAACCGATATTACGTATTAGGCTCGCCTAAAAGTATGACGGACGACGACCCATCGAGCAGGCGACCGACGCGTCGGGACTACGTGAAATACGGCGGTGCCATCGTCGGTGGCGGGCTTCTGGCAGGGTGTAGCGGGCAGTCGAGCAGTGACTCGGAGTCGACCGAGCGGGCCAGTGATTCGACGTCGGGCGAGGGGGCGACCGGATCGTCGGCGACGGCCTCGGACACCGACCCGACCTCGACGGGGGACGCGACATCGTCGACGGCGGTCGAAACCGGGACGGCGTCGTCGGGATCGAGCTACACCGCCGAGCTGTCGCCGGTCGGAACCGTCACGCTCGACGCGCCGCCGGAGAACGTCTTCACCCACTTCCCGTGGTTCCCGGACATGGCCAGCGCGCTCGGGCAGGGCGACACCATCAACGACCTCTGGTGGGACGGCACCGTCGAGGGACTGGAGTACTTCACCACCGAATTCGACGGGTTCGAGGTCGAGTGGGCCGACGAGGCGGGCGAGTACGGCTTCACGAAGGAGCGGCTGTACGAACTCGACAGCGACCTCCACCTCGTGGACCCCGCGTGGGTGACCACGGAGGACAACTGGTCCCGGAGCGACGTCGAGGAGGTCACGAACAACGTCGGCCCGTGGCTCGGGAACTACTACAGCAGCTATCACGGCACGCCTCCGAAGGGCTGGGCCGATGGCTACGAATACACCACGCTGTGGGAGCTGTTCGACCGCGTCGCGAGTCTGTACGGGGAGCGCGAGCGCTACGAGGCGCTCGCGTCCGTCCACGACGACCTCCTCGGGACCGTCGAGGACGGGCTGCCGCCGAAGTCGGAGCGGCCGAGCGTCGCGTACGTCTCCGTCACGGAGGACCTGTCCGAGATCTACCGGCTCCGCCTGAACGCTCCCGGCTACTGGAACGCCCACACCCGCCCGCTCGGCGCGACCGATGCCTTCGGAAACGAGAGTTTCTCGGGCCCGTTCAACCAGATCGACCTGGAGGCATTGTTGGCGGCCGACCCGGACGTGGTCCTCGCGTTGTGGACGGTCACGGAGACCGTCGATTTCGGTACGCTGAAGCGGAACCTCGAAAACGACCCCATCGGGAGCGAGCTGAGCGCCGTCGGGAACGAGCGGGTCTACCCGCAGGGGACGCGGTGGCAGGGGCCGCTGATGAACCTCTTCCAGACCGAGATGACCGCGAAGGAGCTCTACCCCGACCGGTTCGGCGAGTGGCCCGACTACCGGGACGGCGACCCCTATCCCGAGTTCGGCCCCGACGAACAGCTGTTCGACCACCGGCGGGTCGCGAACGTCGTCACCGGGAACGACTGACCCGCACACCGGTCGCGGAATAAGCGGCTGAGATAATGCACCACGGGATTTATGCCCCGAGGGACGGCAGTCGAGGGGTATGAGTACAGGGAACACGCTCCCGGATCGGGCGGGAACGGTGGTCGTCGGGGCGGGCTGTGTCGGCTGCAGCGCGGCCTACCACCTGACCCAGCTCGGCCGGGAGGACGTCGTGGTCGTGGATCGCGGGCCGCTCTACGAGACGGGTGGGTCGACCTCGCACGCTCCGGGCCTCGTCCCTCAGACCGCGGGCGGCAAGCCGATGACGGAGCTCGCGACCTACACCCAGGACCTCCACACCGACCTCGACGCGTTCCGCGAGTGCGGCGGGATCGAGGTCGCCAGCACCGAGGACCGGTCGTATCCCGCGACGGTGCGCGACGAACCGCTGTTCGACCCCGACAACGAGAGGATGACCCGATGACCACCACGAGCCACCACACCGACAGATGACCGACCAGCCTTCGGAGACCGTCACGTTCGCGGACATCGAGCGCGCCCACGACCGCCTCGACGACGACTCGGTCGTGAAGCGAACCCCCGTCGAGCGGAGCACGTCGCTCGATACGATGACCGGTGGCGAGGTCTCCCTGAAGATGGAGCACCTCCAGTGGACGGGCTCGTTCAAGACCCGCGGCGCGTACAACACGATCGCCCAGCTCGCGGCGGACGGTGGGACCGAGCGGGTCGTCGCCGCCAGCGCCGGCAACCACGCCCAGGGGGTCGCGCTCGCGGCCACGAGGCTCGGGATCGACGCCACCATCGTGATGCCGACCGACGCCCCGCAGGCGAAGGTCGACGCGACCCGGGGCTACGGTGCCGACGTCGACCTCGTCGGGCGGGACTTCCAGGCCGCGATGGCTCACGCCCAGGGACTGGTCGACGACGACGCGACCGCGTTCGTCCACGCCTACGACGACCCGGCGATCGTCGCGGGGCAGGGCACCCTCGGGATCGAGATGTGTGAGGACCGCGACGTCGATACGGTGGTGGTGCCGATCGGCGGCGGCGGGCTCATCTCGGGGATCGCGACGGCCTACAGCCACCTCTCGCCGGAGACCCGGGTGGTCGGGGTCCAGGCCGAGGGTGCCGCGACGGTCCACGAGAGCCTCGACAAGGGGATCCCGGTGACCCTCGATTCGGTGAGTACCATCGCCGACGGCATCGCCACCGGCGGGATCTCGGAGCTCACCCTCTCGCTGATCGACGAACACGTCGACGAGGTCGTCACCGTCTCGGACGACGAGATAGCCCAGGCGGTGCTCCTCCTGATGGAACGCGCGAAACAGGTCGTCGAGGGAGCGGGCGCGGCGTCGGTCGCCGCGCTTCTGGGTGACGACCTCGACGTCGAGGGCGAGCGGGTGTTCGCGCTGCTCTGCGGCGGCAACCTCGACATGACGATGCTCAGGACGGTGCTCGTCCACGCGCTCACCGACCGCCAGCAGATCCTCCGGCTGCAGGTCCGGATCGACGACCGCCCCGGCGAGATGGGCTGTCTCTCGAACGTCGTCGCCGACCACGGCGCGAACATCCGCAGCGTGCGCCACGACCGCTCGGCCCCCGAACTCGACGTCGGCGAGGCGTACCTCCTCTTTCGGGTCGAGACCAGCGGCGCGGGGCACGCCCGCGCGATCATCGACTCGATCCGCGAGGAAGGCTACGAGGTGAGCCACGAGAACGCCTGAGGCACGTTCGTCGGGCCGGCGCGTCGAAACACCCATTACACAGCGTGCTGGATGGTCTCGCAGAGCAATCGCGATGTACGACCGAATCCTGATCCCGACCGACGGGAGCGACGAGGCCCGGAAAGCCGCCGCACACGGCATCGAACTCGCGGCCGCGCTGGACGCAACGGTCCACACGCTCTACGTGATGGACCTGCCGGGCGTGCCGCGCGCGCTCTCGATCCGCGACGACGAGGAGCAGGTCCGCGAGGAGTACGAGACCTACGGCGAGCGCGTGACCGAGGAGGTGTGTCAGATGGCGGCGGCCGCCGAAGTCGAGTGCGTCAGGGCGGTCAAGAGCGGCACCGTCCACGAGCGGATCGTCCGATACGCCGACGACGAGGGTCTCGACGCGATCGTGATGGGGACCGGCTATCAGGGCCGGTTCGGCGCGCTGCTCGGCACCATCGCCGAGAAGGTCGTCCGGACCTCGGCCGTCCCGGTTATCTCGACGAAAGTGACCGAATCCGAGGCTCGTCCGGGAGCGAGCGGGAGCGACTGACGGGTCTCGGTTTCAGGAGAGCGCCACGTCCGTCGCGTCCTTGTCGTAGCCGAGCCAGACGCTGAGGAGACACGCGACCACGAGCAGCGCGACCGGCAGCCCGAGCACGGCGACGAGGAGCGCCTCGAAGACCGCCAGCACGCCGAACCACGTGAGCGTTCCGAGGCTCACGATCGAAACCGTCGCGACGGTCGTAATACCGAGGGAGAACGCCGCTGCCGCGTCGGGACCGGGCGTATGTCGAAGGGTAGTCATCGTCCGAGACGACGGACTCGGGGAAAGTGAACGCCACGGTCGGTATCGACCGTGGTTCGGGCTCACGTCCACCGTTCGCGGGCGTAGATCACGATGCTCGCGCTCAGGAACAGCGCCCCGGCGAGCCCGAATCGCTCCACCGTCATGAACGCTACCCCGCCCACCATCGCGAGGGTGGCCGCGACCGCCAGCCCGACCGAAACGGGGCGGGTCAATCGGTCGAGGTCGCGTCGTCGCTTCCCGAGACCTCCGTGACGACGTCGCCGCCGGAGGAGGTCACGGCCACGTCCTCGTCGCCACGGATCTCCTCGATGTGGTCCATGAACTCCTCGGATTCGAGGATCTCGTACTCGTTTCTGAGCCCGAGATAGACCGTATAGCACATCACGAGGAGGATCACGGCGAAGGGGAGCCCCGTCGAGATCGCCGCCGCCTGGAGCGCGGTGAGACCGCCACCCCAGAGCAACACCGCCGCGACGACGCCCTCGGTGCTCGCCCAGAAGACCCGCTGGGCCTTCGGGACGTCGTGTTTGCCGCCCGAGGTCAGGTGGTCGATCACCAGCGACCCCGAATCCGAGGACGTGACGAAGAAGCTGACCACGAGCAGCGTCGCGAGGATCCCCGAGACCGCCCCCAGCGGGAACTGTTCGAGGAGCGCGAACATGGCGACGGTCTGACCGACCTCGTTGTAGGCCGCGAGCACCGCGCCGTTGCCGGTCAGGGTGTTCGCGATCGCACCCCCGCCGAACGTCGAGAGCCAGACGGTCGAGAACAGCGTGGGCAACACCAACACGCCGAGCACGAACTCACGGACCGTCCGCCCCTTCGAGATCCGCGCGATGAACATCCCCACGAAGGGCGACCACGCGATCCACCAGCCCCAGTAGAAGACCGTCCACCCCGAGACGGTGGGTGCGAGCGTGTTGCCCGCGCCCGCGCCGATCGTGCCGGTGAAGAAACTCAACGCGAGGAAGTTCCCGAGGTACGTGCCGAACCCCTCGACCATCCCGCCGACGATGTAGAGCGTCGGCCCGACGACGAAGACGAACCCGAGCAGGAGGAACATCAAGTAGAGGTTGATCGTGCTCAGGCGCTTGACGCCGCCGTCGAGCCCCGCCGCGACCGACGCCACCGCGATGAGCGTGATCCCGGCGATGAGGAGTATCTGGGGCACCGTCCCGACCGGTACGTCGACGATCCCGAGCATGTCGCCACCCACGTAGGAGATCCCCTGATTCACCTGCGAGACGCCGAGCCCCAAGGAGGTACAGAGCCCGAAGAGGGTGGCGAACACCGACACGAGGTCGATGACGTGGCCCGGCCAGCCGTAGATCCGCTCGCCGAGCAGCGGCCAGAAGATCGACCGGAACGTGAGCGGCAGCCCGCGATTGAACGAGAAGAAAGCGAGGCNCCAGCCGTAGATCCGCTCGCCGAGCAGCGGCCAGAAGATCGACCGGAACGTGAGCGGCAGCCCGCGATTGAACGAGAAGAAAGCGAGGCCGAGCCCGACGAGACCGTAGATCGCCCAGGGCGAGAGCCCCCAGTGGTAGATGGTCTGTGCCAGCGCCGCCGTCCCGGCCGCGGCGGTCCCGGACTGGGCACCGAAGAACTCCGGGGGGCTCCCCATGTAGACCATGGGTTCGGCGACGCTGTAGAACATCAGCCCGATCCCCATGCCGGCGCTGAACAGCATCGCCATCCACGAGAACCGGCTGAACTCGGGTTCGGCCTNGGCGACGCTGTAGAACATCAGCCCGATCCCCATGCCGGCGCTGAACAGCATCGCCATCCACGAGAACCGGCTGAACTCGGGTTCGGCCTTGACGCCGCCGATCCGTATCGAGCCGTACTTGCTGACGGCGAAGTAGACGATGGTGATCAGGAAGACGTTCACAGCGAGCAGGTAGAACCACCCGAACGTGGATTCGATGAACGACTTCGTCCCGTCGAAGACGGCGGTCGCCTGCTCTTGACCCAACAGGAGCGTGACCGCGACGAACAACACGATGAGCGCCAGCGCGCCCGGGAAGACGATCGGGTGGACGTCGAATCGCCCCCCGAGGAGTTCGTGGTTCGTATCCCCCGGCTCGCGGTCCGAGTCGGGGTGGAACAGTTCTACTTGGAGGCCGTCGGACATCTCGCCGGTCGTGTCGTCGGAGTCAGCCATTCACCCGTCCTCCGTGGGATTCGCGTTTCGAGCCGTCGAGTTCGTATCGTCGTACAATCATTATCTGTGTGTTCGATCGTGTGGATACTCGCTTATAATCGTTCCCGATACCGGCAGGACCGGGTCGCCCCCGAAGCGCGGCGCGGTCGCCACCGCCGCGTCGCGAACCCATTGGTATCGATACGCACGTGAATAGCTACCAGTCACCCTTATAAATTTTCAGGTTGGGCACGACACCCTGTATAAGTGAGTGGGTTGTGGCACCCTCGAACAGCCCCGGCACCCGCGCGTTAGGGCTGCCGAGCAGCGGGCAGGTTCCCGGAATCCGGCGGTTCGGGTGCTTCGCTACAGCCCCGTCGGCCGGTCGATGAACGTCGTCTCGATCCCCCATTCCCCGGCGAGGGTCCCGACCGATCGGACGCCGAAGGTCTCGGTGGCGTAGTGACCCGCGAGGTAGACGTGAATCCCCGCCTCCTTCGCCTCGTGGTAGACCTGCTGTTTTCCTTCCCCGGTGACGAACGCGTCCGCGCCCCACGCCACGGCCTCGTCGAACCAGTCGGCGGCGCTCCCGGTGGCGACCGCGACCCGCTCGACCGTATCGGGGCCGAAGTCGAGGTGCTGGACGCCGTTTTTCGGACCACACGCGTCGGCGAGCGCCGCCCGAAGTCCGTCGGGTGTGAACCCTTCCGGAGCGATCCCCGCGACCCCGATGTGTTCGGCCCCGAGCGCGGCGAACGGTTCCTGCTCACCGAGTTCGAGCGCGTCCGTCACCCCCGCGGCGTTGCCGAGGTCGGGATGGCCATCGAGCGGGAGGTGGGCGGCGTAGAGCCCCACGTCGTGCTCGAAGAAGGGCGCGAGCCGGTCGTAGCGCGCGCCGGTCGCCCGGTCGAAGTCGCCCCAGAACAGTCCGTGGTGAACGACGAGCACGTCCGCGCCCACCTCGACCGCCCGGTCGGCGGTCTCGACGGCGGCGTCGACCGCGAACGCGGCGTGGTCGACGTCGGTCGGTGCATCCACCTGGAGGCCGTTGGCGCTCGCGTCGAGGTCGGCGAAGGCGTCGGTGCGGAGGCGGTCGTCGAGCCGGGCCGAGAATTCGTCGAGATGCATACGTCGGATTTCGTCGCCACCGTTAAGAACGTGTGCGACCAAACCGGAGGACGGAGACTGATTCAATGGGTAAACTCTCGAAGATCACGAAGACGTGGCGGCGACTCCCGAACAAGACACAGCAGCGGATCAAGGGCAAGGCCAAACGCCTCTTCAACCGCAACAAGAACAAGAAGTAGACGACTTCTGCGGTCAGTCGACGGTTCGTGACGCGTGCGTGAACACGAACTCCCGGAGGAGCTTCGCCCCGAGCGCTGCGGCCTGGCCGTCGTCGCGGTCGTTTACCTCCACGACGTCGAAACCGACACAGTCGGGCGCGAGCGCACGGACCACGTCCCGGAGGTCGCGCGGCGCGAGGCCGAACGGCTCCGGGGTGCCCGTGCCGGGCGCGAAGCCGGGGTCGGCGGCGTCGATGTCGACGCTGAGGTAGACCGACCCGTCGAGATCCCGGCTCCACTCTCCGACTTCTTCCGGCGGGACGACGGTCACGTCGGCGCGTTCGGCGCGGTCCCACTCGGCCTCGCTGCCGGCCCGTGCCCCGAGAACCACCGCTCTGTCGGCGTGTTCGAGGACGCGGCGCGTCGCCGTGGCGTGGCTCAGCGGGTTCCCCATGTACGCCTCCCGAAGGTCGAGGTGGGCGTCGAGGCAGACGTAGACGTCCGGTCGGGTCGCACGAACCCCGGCGACACTCACGGTGTGTTCGCCGCCGACGAGCAGCGGGAGTCGGCCATCGTCCGCCGTGTCCGAGAGGTCGCCCGCGAGGAAGTCGAGATACTCGCCGACGTCGTTCCACGGGTCGATGTTCCCGGCGTCGTGGACGCCGAGGGCGGAGAAGTCTTGCCCCGTGTGGTGGTCGTAGTCCTCGAACGGCTCGGCGCAGTGGCGGAGTTCGCGGGGACCGAAACGCGCGCCGGGCCGAAAGGAGGTCGAGACGTCGAGGGGGGCACCGCGGAGGACGTAGTTCGCGTCCCCCTCGTCGGCTCGGGCCCCCGGAAAGCCCATCAGACGACCTTGCGCTGTTCGTCCATCTCGAGGTACTCGATCTCGTCGTCGGGCGAGAGGCTGGTGCCGTCGGGGGTCTTGATGGTGAACGTCTGGTAGGTCTCGAGGTCCATCACCTGGGCGACGCTGTCGGATTCCATGCTGACGACCTGGCCCTGCTTTCGGTTGATGATCGGGACCCAGACCTTCGCGTCGACGGGCTGGGTGAAGTTGCGCTTGTTCTCGTCGAAGACGCCCTTGCCCTCGACGCGGGCCTTCGCGCTGCCGTGCTTGCCGGGTTTGGCGGTGCTGTAGGCCGTGATCTGACACGGCGTGTCGTCGATCATCACGTAGCTTCCCTCGTCGAGTTCGCGAACTTGCGTCTGCTGTCTGGCCATGTCCGTGGTTGTTAATCCGGGGGTATAAACGGTTTGGAACCGCTCGTCTACGCCCCGCCGTGGGTCTCGATGACCCGCTCGACGCGCTCCAGTCCCGTCTCGAACGCCGGGGTCGAGAGGCCGAACCCGATCCGGAACCGATCGTCGTGGCCGAAGACGCTGCCCGGGGCGAGCACGACCGACTCCTCCTCAACGACGGTACGACAGAACGCCTCCGAATCCGCGAACCCGTCGGGGATCGTCGGGAAGGCGTTCACGCCCACCGGTTCGAGCCAGTCGAGTCCGTGGTCGGCGACGAACTCGGCCACCCGTTCCCGGTGGTCCCGCGCGAGCGCCCGGTTCTCGTCGAGGATCGCCTCCTCGTCGGCGAGCGCCTGGCGAGCGACGTGCTGACCGAAGACCGAGGGCGAGATGGTGGTGTAATCCTTCCAGTTGCGGGCCGCGTCCACGACCTCGGGCGGGCCGGCCAGCCAGCCGAACCGCAAGCCGGCGAGGCCGTGGGCCTTCGTGAGGCTCGTGGTGCTGATCCCGTGGGGGCCGAGGCTCGCGACGGGTGGGATCGGGTCGTCGGCGAGCAGTCGATAGACCTCGTCACAGAGCAGGTAGGCGTCGTTGTCAGCCGCGAGGTCGTAGACCGCCTCGACGCGCTCCTGGGGGTGATAGCGCCCCGTGGGATTGTTCGGGTTGTTGAGCACGACGAGTTCGGTTTCGGGCCGGATCGCGTCGGCGACCGCGTCCGGGTCGAGCCGCCAGTCGGGTGGGATGAGCTCCACCGTCGTCACCTCGGCGAACGTTTCCGGGAGGGTTCGTAGCGACTGGTAGGTCGGGGTGACGACCACCGCGTGGTCGTCGGGGTCGAGCACGGCTCGCATCGTGAGGAAGTTCGCCTCCTGGGTCCCGCAGGTGAAGACCACCTCGTCGGCCGCCCGGCCGTACCGTCCGGCGACCCATTCTCGGAACTCGGGGTCGCCGTCGGTCGGGATGACGTAGCCGAGTTTTCCAGGATCCGTGTCGAAGCGCGAGGCGTCGAGACTCCGGATGCCGCTCTCGGCCAGCATGACGTCGGCGTCGTGTTCGTACTCGTCGAACCAGCGTTCGAGCGCGAACGGTTCGATATCCATACCGAACACACCGCGAGCGGCGATAAAAGCACCCCGACAGCCCCGTGGCCGAAGCGGATAGACCGTTTTTTGCCCCCCGGCCGTCGAGCGCTTCGCATGGCAAAACAGCCACACCTACTCGTCGAACCCGGCGACCTCCACGAGATCGTGCTCCTCCCCGGCGACCCCGACCGCGTCGACCGGATCGCGGGCCACTGTGAGGACGGCGAACTCATCACCCACAATCGGGAGTACAAGATCATCAACGCGACCTACGAGGGAACGCCAGTCACGATCTGCTCGACCGGGGTGGGCTGTCCGTCGGCGGCGGTGGCCATCGAGGAACTCGCGAACGTCGGCGTGGAGACGTTCATTCGGGTGGGGACCATCGGGGGGCTCCAGGCCGACATCGAGGTCGGCGACGTGATCGTGGCGACCGGCGCGGCGAAGGACGAGGGTACCACGCGGCGCTACGAGGCCGACACGGTCCCGGCCGTCCCGGATTTCGACGTGCTGTCGAGCCTCGTGACGGCGGCCGAGAGCCGCGAGGAGCCCGTCCACGTCGGGCCGATCGCCTCGGACGACGCCTTCTACGCCGAGACGGACGAGTACGTGGACGCGTGGGAGGCGGCGGGGTTGCTGGGCGTCGAGATGGAGGCCGCGGCGGTGTTCTCGCTCGCGCGCCGGAAGGGGCTCCGGGCGGGGGCGATCTGCACGGTGGATGGGAACCTCGTCGCGGGCGCACAGAAGGGCGAGACCGAGGACGACGAGGAACTGCCCGAGAAGGCGAAGAACAACGTCGCGCGCGCCATCGACATCGCGCTCGACGGTGCCGTCTCGCTCTGAGTCACCGCCTGACCGCGAGATAATCACGGATGAACACGGCGAGAAACGGGATTATCCCGATGGTCGCCATCAGCCACCGGTCACCGGCGGGAAGGCGGCGAGTTCGTCGCCTTCGTCGAGTCTGGTGTCGAGCCCGTCACCGTCGGCGAACGGGTCCTCGCCGTTTCTGAGGAGGTTGATGTGGTCGCGAACCGTGCCGTCCTCGACGATCTCGGTTTCGAGCGCGGGGTGGCGTTCGAACAGCGCGGCGAGCGCGTCGGCGAGCGTGGCGTTCGGTTCCACGGAGACGGGAACCTCGCGCTCGCCGGCGGTCTCGGCGAGGGTGGCGAAGAGCTTCCAGTGCATGGTTCGAGAAGGGTCGGCGAACACAAAGGCGATCCGGCGGCCGCGGTGCGGCGTGACCGCGACGGGGCGGCCGGTACCGTGGCGCGGCGGTTGCGGTGCGGCCGCCGGGTGGTCGCGGTGCGGCTGCGGTGGCGGTTCCGAGTGTCCCGGCGAGCGCCGAAGGCGCGAGCCGAGGTTCGGGAGAGCGGTGCGGACCTGGTGGATGAAGGGCGAGCGCCCGGAGTTCTCGTGAGCCGAAGGC